>NZ_JBEXPT010000180.1:0-8864 GCF_040612195.1 Streptomyces sp. NPDC006450
CTTCGCGACCACGCGAAGGGCCGAGGCCGCCTGCCGAACCTACCCTGACCTGCTGAAACGCAGAAAAATGGAGAACCGGGCCAAGATTTCATTAACCAACGGAAACAGACCGCCTGGTCTCTCCTACCCGTCCGATGATCCTTCCGGTTCCAACGCCGCGAGGCGGTCCCCCGCCGCCAGCGCCGGCAGCAGCAGCTCCCAGAACCGGGCGATCGTACGCGGCGCGAGCCAGGCCTCCTCCCGGGAGCCGAGCACCTCGAAGCCCACGGTCGCCGCCACCACCGCGGTCACGGCGTCCTCGGGCGCCACCCCCGGCCGCAGCTCCCCCGCCTTCTCGGCCTCCGCCACGGCCTGCTCGACCCACTGCCGCCAGTGCTCACGCAGGTCGCCCGGCGTCACGCGGCCCGCTTCGCCGCCCAGCCCGAACCCCGCCCGCAGCACCACGTCCCGGCGCAGCCCCAGGGCGAGCCCGTGGGTCACGTCGACCAGGTACTGGAGCCGGCCCGCCCCCTCCCGCGACGCCACCCCGGCGATGATCCGCAACCGGTCCAGCGCAGCGCTCTCCACGGCCTCGGCCAGGGCCGCTTTGCTGGCGAAGTGGAAGTGCAGCGCTCCGCTGCTCACTCCGGCCTGCGTACTGATCATGGCGAGGGACGCCACCGTGAAGCCCTCGCGGTCGAAGATCTCGGCCGCGGATCTGATCAGACTCTCCCGCGTCCGCACCGCACGTTCTTGTTTGGCCATCGAGTGCTCCGTTACTGCGGGGGATTGCCGTGCTTACGGGAGGGAAGGTCTGCGTGTTTGCTGCGGAGCATCGCCAGCGAGCTGATGAGGACCTCGCGGGTCTGGGCCGGGTCGATGACGTCGTCGACGAGGCCGCGTTCGGCCGCGTAGTACGGGTGCATCAGCTCGGCCTTGTACTCCTTGACCATGCGCTCGCGCATCGCCTCGGGGTCCTCGGCGTCGGCGATCTGCCGGCGGAAGATGACGTTGGCGGCGCCCTCGGCGCCCATCACCGCGATCTCGTTGGTGGGCCAGGCGTAGGTCAGGTCGGCGCCGATGGACTGGGAGTCCATGACGATGTACGCGCCGCCGTAGGCCTTGCGCAGGATCAGCGAGATCCGCGGCACCGTCGCGTTGCAGTACGCGTACAGCAGCTTGGCGCCGTGCCGGATGATGCCGCCGTGCTCCTGGTCGACGCCCGGCAGGAAGCCGGGCACGTCGAGCAGCGTGATGATCGGGATGTTGAAGGCGTCGCACATCTGGACGAAGCGCGCCGCCTTCTCCGAGGCCTCGATGTCGAGCACACCGGCCAGGGACTGCGGCTGATTGGCCACCATGGCGACCACCTGGCCGCCCAGCCGCCCCAGGGCGCAGATGATGTTGCGCGCCCAGCGCTCGTGGACCTCCAGGTAGTCGCCGTCGTCGACGAGCTCCTCGATCACCTTGGCCATGTCGTACGGGCGGTTGCCATCGGCCGGAACCAGGTCCAGCAGCACCTCGGTGCGCCGGCTCTGGGGATCCGTGCACGGCACGCACGGCGGGAACTCGCGGTTGTTCTGCGGAAGCATGGAGAGCAGGTAGCGGACCTCGGAGATGCA
Source organism: Streptomyces sp. NPDC006450 (assembly GCF_040612195.1). Classification (NCBI taxonomy): domain Bacteria; kingdom Bacillati; phylum Actinomycetota; class Actinomycetes; order Kitasatosporales; family Streptomycetaceae; genus Streptomyces; species Streptomyces sp. NPDC006450. Next base: position 1,602 of record NZ_JBEXPT010000180.1, read on the forward strand.
GGTCTCCTCGTCGTCGTACGCGAAGTGCGCCACGCCCGAGGTGCCGGCGTGCACGTCCGCGCCGCCGAGCCCGTTCTGGGTGATCTCCTCGCCGGTCACCGCACGGACCACGTCCGGGCCGGTGATGAACATCTGCGAGGTCTCCCGGACCATGAACACGAAGTCCGTCAGCGCCGGCGAGTACGCCGCGCCGCCGGCGCACGGGCCCAGCATCACCGAGATCTGCGGGATCACGCCCGAGGCTTTGGTGTTGCGCTGGAAGATGCCGCCGTACCCGGCGAGCGCGGAGACGCCCTCCTGGATACGGGCACCCGCGCCGTCGTTCAGGGAGACCAGCGGGGCACCGGCCGAGATGGCCATGTCCATGATCTTGTGGATCTTCGTCGCGTGGGCCTCGCCCAGCGCACCGCCGAAGATCCGGAAGTCGTGCGCGTAGACGAAGACCGTGCGGCCCTCGACCGTGCCCCAGCCGGTGATGACGCCGTCGGTGTACGGGCGCTTGTCCTCCAGCCCGAAGCCGGTCGCCCGGTGCCGGCGCAGCTGCTCGACCTCGTTGAACGAGCCCTCGTCGAGCAGCAACGCGATCCGCTCACGGGCGGTGAGCTTGCCCTTGGCGTGCTGCGCCTCGGTCGCCCTTTCGCTCGGCCCGGCGAGCGCCTGCGCACGGACCGCATGCAGTTCGGCCACACGCCCGTAAGCGTCCGCCGTCTCCGCAGAAGCCCGAGAGATGTCATTCACAACGGTCACGACACGTCCCTCCCAGAGTGCGGCCCGATCGACGACCTCACCGTAACAAACCGCCAATGCGGTTTGCATGACGGGAGTATGGCGGGCACACGAGATCAGCCATGGATAGATGCCCTCGCTGGCGCTACCGCCAGTGATAGGGGGAGCGATAGGCCGCGCTGGACCGCTCGCGTCGCCACAGCGGGACATCGGGCAACTCCTCCCCGTCCACCTCGTCCCGCTGCGCCATTACCGAGCACAGCACGACGGTGAGCGCGGCCAGCTCTTCCTCGCTGACCGACCCGCGCTCGATCCGCAGCGCGAACTTCCCGGTGTCCGACTCGACCATTGCCCCTCCTCAGGTCTCCGGCCACCGTCGGACACCCAGCTCAAGGACCGCTCTCGCCCTGCTCGAGACGGGCTCGGGCCCCGGTTCGGCGCCGGCGGACGCCCGGCACCTCAGGACCCACGGAGGCCACCACGCCCCGGACCGCGATCCCGGGGCACCCGACAACCCGTCCGTGCGGTTTGGGACGAGGCGGCCGGCCAGAAGCGGAACGCGGGTGCGGACACCCCTGCCGACGCCGCTCGAGAACGGCTCGCACCCTGCTCAACGCGGTCGGGTCCGGCATCGGGGGGCGAGAAGCCGCCCGGCCTGGGAGAACGGCGCCCCACCAGGACGAACAGGCGAATCGGAGTAAATGCCTCCGCCAATTCTTGGCTGAGGTACCTGAGAACCACTAGAGACTAAACCGGTTGGTATGTATCTTCCCGGCCAAAGGGCCAATCCGAGCACGACTCCAACAGCCCAGAGGGAGCTACGTCTGTGAGCACGACTCAAATGGAGCGCACAGCCTTCGACACCACGACGAGACAGGCCTCCGCGGTTACCGCCGTCACGGCCCGCGTCGCCGGCGCCACGACCCTGACCAGTACCGTTCCCAAGGAACTCGTACACCGGTCGGCCGTCGCCGAAGTCCTGCTCACCGATTGGGCGCGGGTGGACGACACCCACTTCCGCGTGACGGCCCAGTGGCCCCGCGGCCACAGCTTCTTCACCCCGGTGGCGGACGGCTACCACGACCCACTCATCGCCTGCGAGACCATCCGTCAGATCGGCATCCTGCTGGGCCACGCCGAGTTCGGCGTGCCCCTCGGCCACCAGTTCGTCATCTGGGACCTCGACATCGCCGTACGCCCGGAACACCTCATGGTGGGCTACGCACCCGCGGCGCTCAGCATCGACGTCACCTGTACCGAGATCACCCGGCGCGGCGGGAAGCTGGCAGGGCTGCGCATCGAGGCGGTCTTCCACCGCGACGGACACGTCGTCGCGACCGGCACCGGCTCCTACTCCTGTCTGGCGCCCGCGGTCTACCAGCGGGTCCGCGGCGACCACACGGTCGGCGGGGACTGGCACCGGCTGCCCCTCATCAGCCCGGCGGCGCCGCAGAGCGTCGGGCGCATGTCGCCCATGGACGTCGTGCTCTCCCCCACGGGCGAGGAGGCCTGCTGGCAGCTGCGCGTGGACACCCGCCACCCCGTGCTCTTCGAGCACCCGGTCGACCACATACCCGGCACGGTTCTGATCGAGGCCGCCCGCCAGGCCACGGCCGCCGTGCTGGGCCGGTCCTCCTACCTGCCCCTCGCCCTCACCAACCGGTTCAAGCGGTACGTCGAGCTCGACGCGCCCTGCATGATCGAGGCCCGCCTGCTCGACGACGCGGCTTCCCCCAGCGAACAGACGGTCCTCGTGACCGCCCGTCAGGCCGGTGAGCCCGTCTTCTCCGCCACCGTGACGGCGGGCTCGCACGGGCTCTGACCGGCCGCGGAATACGGCTCCACCGATGCACGGAAAGCGCTCAGATGGCGCCTGGCCCACACGCGGAAGGAACGGGCCGGCCGGCCGAGGAGGGCGGGAAGGGTCCCGTCCACCTCGCTCTTGCAGCCCTCGCGCTGCCGCTCGGCCCGCTCCAGGAGAGCGTCGACGACGTCCCGCGGATAGCGCTCGGCCAGCACCGTGCGCGCCCGTCCGGGACCGAGCTCCTCGAAGCGCAGCGGACGGCCCAGCAGTTCGGCGAGCTGGTCCGTCTGCCGGACCGCCGTGATCGGCTCCGGCCCGGTCAGTGTCAGGGCCCTGCCTGCATACCCCGCCCCGTCCCCGGTGAGCGCGCGCACCGCCACCTCGGCGACGTCGCGGGGATCGACGCAGGCGTTGGCCGACGCCCCGTAGAGCGCCCGCACCGCGCCGTGCGTACGGACGGACCCCGCCCAGGAGAGGGTGTTGGACATGAACAGGCGGGGCCGCAGCAGGGTCCACTCCAGTCCGGACCCCCGCCACAGTTCCTCGTTGCCGCGCTGCCACCGGGTGATCAGGTCCTCGGCCTCGCCGTCCGTGACCCCGGCGGCGGAGAGTTTCACGACGTGGCGCACCCCGGCCGAACGCGCGGCCCGTAAGAAGCGCGCGTCGTCGTCCGCGATCCGATTCGTCACCAGGAAGGCGGCCCGCACCCCGCTCAGCGCGCGCATCAGCGAGCGCGGGTCCGCGTAGTCCCCCTGAACGGTCTCGGCCGTCGCGGGTACACCGGTGACGGCCGCAGGGTCCCTCGCCAGGATGCGGACCGCGAGGTGCGCCGGCAGCAGGCGGACCACCTCACGCCCGATCGTCCCCGTCGCTCCTGTGATCAGAATCATGATCTTCCCTCCCTGTTAACCCGCTGTAAGATACAAACCGGGCGGTCTCTTATGGCTTCCCATACCCCGTCGACCCGAGGAGGAAGGAGGGCACCGTGGTTGAGCAGGTACGAGCCATCCGCACACGCCAGACGATCCTTTCGTCGGCAGCCAAGATCTTTGAGGAACACGGGTACCAAGCGGCGACGATCTCCCAGATCCTGTCCGAGGCCGGGGTCACCAAGGGGGCCCTGTACTTCCACTTCCAGTCCAAGGGCGACCTGGCCCTGGGCGTGCTCGCCGAGCAGGACCAGCGGCTGATCGTTCCCGACCGCGCCTCGAAGGTGCAGGAGGTCGTGGACGCGGTGATGCTGCACGCGTACCGCCTGCAGACCGATCCCATGGTGCGCGCGGGCGTACGGCTGACCATGGACCAGCAGGCGAACGGCCTCGACCGCAGCGGCCCGTTCCTGCGCTGGACCGAGGTCGGCCAGGCGCTGCTCGAGAAGGCCCGGGCCCAGGGCGAGTTGCTGCCCCACGTGGTTCCGGTCGAGACCGCCGAGGTGATCGTGGCCTCGTTCGCCGGCATCCAGTCCATGTCCCAGGCCGTCTGCAACTACGCCGACCTGCCGGCGAGACTGTCCGCGCTGCTGCGCCACCTGCTGCCGAGCGTGGTGGTGTCCTCCGTCCTCGCCTCGCTGGACCTCTCCGAGAACCGGGGAGCCATGGTGTACGCCGAGGCCCTGAAGCTGACCGGCGAGCAGGGCGCCGCGGAAGCCGCGGAAGCCGCCGTCTGAACGGCCGAAACCGGGAGGGGACGCACCCGCGGCCCCCTCCCGCCGCGCCCACGCCTCCGTCACGGAGCCCCCACCCGGGCGCCCGCGGCGAAGTACGCCGACAGCGCCACGCCCAGTTCCTCGCCGCCGGGGGCCCAGCCGATGTAGCCGTCGGGCCGCACCAGCAGCGCCTCGTACGGCACTTCGGGCGTGGGCTGGGCGGTGACCACCCGTACGATCCCCTCCCACTCCCGCGCCTGGTCCCGGTAGCCGCGTCCCTTCTCGCCGAAGAGCAGCAGCTGCGGCCGGCCCGCCCGCAGCAGCTCGATCACATCGCTCTCACCCGTTGCCGTGGTGAGAGCGATGTTCCGCAGAAACGTTCCTGCCGCAGGTGACGGGCACCCGGTGAGGGGCGGCAGCACGGTGTCCTGGCCGCTGACCATGGCGCCGAGATGCCCATGGCTCCCCTGGCCGTCCTGGCCGTCCTCCGAGGCCAGCAGCCCGGTGAACACCCCGCGCAGCGCGTCGGACTCGGGTCCCGGCCTCATCAGCGCGAGCTGCGCCCGGGTGTTCTCGATGACCCGCCCGGCGACCGGCCGGCGCTCCGCGTCGTAGGTGTCCAGCAGGCCCCTGCCCGCCGCCCCGAGCACCGCGAGCGCCAGTTTCCAGCCCAGGTTCAGCGCGTCCAGCACCCCGGTGCTCAGGCCCTGCCCGCCGATCGGGAAGTGCACGTGCGCCGCGTCCCCCACCAGGAAGACGCCTCCCGCGCGGAAGGCGCAGGCCAGCCGGGTGAAATCGCTGAACCGGCTGAGCCAGCGCGGCTCCTTCATCGCGATGTCGCGCCCCGCGATCCAGGACACCTCCCGGCGCAGCTCCTCCAGGGTGGGCTCCAGCTGCCGGTCCTCGTGGGCGCCGGCGCAGTTGAGCGTCCGCAGGTGCGTATGGCCCGCCGGGTCCCGCTTGGCCACGATCCAGCCGCGCGCGGTGCGGTGCCAGCCGTCGGCCAGCGCGTCCGGGGCCTCGAGCCGGACGGCCCCCATCAGCGCGGACACCGACGCGGGACGGGTGTCGCAGGCGATGCCCATCTGTTCCCGGACGCTGCCGCGCGCCCCGTCGGCCCCCACGGCGTACGGGGCCACGAACAGGGCGGGCCCCTGCGGCCCTTCGGCCGCGACCCACACCTCGTCCGCCTCCTGGTGGACCTCCGTCACCCGGTACCCGCGCAGGATGCGCGCCCCGGCCGCCACGGCCCGCTGCTCGAACAGCCGCTCCAGTTCGGCCTGCGGGCACTTGAGGATCGGCTCCGGCTCGTTCGCGGGAGCCGTGATGACCAGGCCCGGCAGCCCGGCGAAATGGAAGGGCCGCCCCGCCCGGTGCCCGGCGTACGGGGCCCTGCAGCCGGGCAGGTACCCCCGCCGGGCGAGGCCCTGGACCGCCCGGGCGTGCAGCGTGGTCGCCTTGGGCCGCTCCGACACCCCGTCCTGCGCCTCCAGGAGCACCGTGTCGATCCCGTACGCGGCCAACTCGGCCGCGACCAGCATTCCGACGGGCCCTCCCCCCACCACCACGACCTGTGCCCGCACCGCACGTAACTCCCGCACAGCGGTACCCCCTTCGCCCCCGGCCACCGTAGGAAAGCGAAAATATACCGGCTACGCTGTTTTTTCCAGGGTCCACGGCAAGCCGGATCCGGGCCCCGGGTCGCCACGCACCGGAATCGGAACCTCCACGAGGAGTGACGGCCGCGCCCGTCGGAGGCGGGGGCCGGACGCGGACCTCGGGCGGGCCCTCCTGCGGGGTCGGGTCGCTGCTCGCTTCCCGCTCAAAAGCGGGGGCAGCGGGGCTCGAGCGGGAAACAGTCGGGGCACAGCGACTCGGCGACCGTTCAGTCGCTGCGCACGGAAAAGGAAAACCCCAGGTCAGATTGGCGTGACGAGCCGGACAGCGACTGAAGCGACTCACGGTCCGGGTATATGGAGACATTGGCGTGTGCGCGTGTGTGCGCGTGTGCGTCATACATGGGGACCCTGAGTCGCTTCAGTCGCTGTTCCCCTGCACGCAGGCCTGTGACCTGCGGTTTTGCGAGCGACTCCAGCAGCGACCGAACCATCCTCGATCGCTGTCCGGTGAGTCGCTCGGTCGCTGGATGTCCGAGTGGATACGTACAACTGTTCAGGCTCACATTTCTCTCGCGCCGCGAGAGTTTCGCTAGTGTGATTTCGGGCGTGAGTCGCTTCAGTCGCTGACGGGGGAAGTAATGGCAGCTGAGCTGCGGGTTTCGCGCAGCGACCCAGGGCAGTTCACGAGTGCTGCGTCGGTCGCCCGGTGGTGTGCGCGCCAGGGCTGGCCGGTTCACCCTCTCGCCCCGGGCCGCAAGACGCCCGTGGGCAACTGCGACGCGTGCCGTGCGCCCGGACACGACCGGGCAGCATGCGACTGTCCGCGGGCGGGCCGTTGGTGCCACGGGTTCCACGCGGCGACGCTCGACTTCGACCGGATCGAGCAGTGGTGGGGCGCGCACCCCGGGCACGGCGTCGGCGTGGCCTGCGGGCCCGCGGGCCTGGTCGTCATCGACATCGACGCGCACGAGCGGGAGCTGCCCGGCCGGGACCGCCTGCTGCCCGGCGTCGGGATCTCCTCCGGGATCGACCTGACCGGACTGGCCGACGGATTCCACACCCTGGGCCTGCTGGCCGCCCTGCGCGGCGCCGCCGCCCCGGCGGACGACGCCTCCACCCTGCGCGTGCGCACTCCGTCCGGGGGCCTGCACGTCTGGTACCGGGACGACGACGGCCGCCGCTGGCAGTGCTCCACCGGCTCGGGCGGGGCCCGAGCCCTCGCCTGGCAGGTCGACGTACGCGCCTGCGGCGGGTACATCGTGGCTCCCGGGACCGTGACCCGCGCCGGCGTCTACCGGCCCGTGGGACCCGCACGTGAACCCGCCCCCCTGCCGTCCTGGCTCGCGCGGGAGCTGGAGCGCACCGGGCACCTGTCCGCCGCCGGGGGTCCGCTCCGACCTGGAGGTCCTGCACGGCCTGGCCACCCGCCTCGGCATGCCGAAGGCCTTCCCGACCGACCCCGAGGAGGT
>NZ_JBEXPT010000181.1:0-8709 GCF_040612195.1 Streptomyces sp. NPDC006450
CCGCCGGGGGCCCAGGGCGCGGGCGGCGCCGGCAGGACCGTCGTGGCCAGTGCGGTGGTGCCCTGCGCCGGTGCGCCCGCGGAGGGGAACAGCAGCGGCAGCAGGGCCGCCAGCGCGGCCAGCTTGCGCTGTCCGCGCTCCTCCCACTGGGGCCCGTACGCCGCCAGGGCCACGGCCTCCAGCTCCGCGACGAACGCGTCGGCGTTCTCGGGCCGCTGTTCGGGAGCCTTGGCCAGTCCCCGCCGGATCAGCGGGCGCACCGGCTCGGGCGCCTCCGTCTCCGGGACCGGCGCCTCGATGTGCTGGACCGCGAGCTCCGCGAAGTTCTGCCCGTCGTAGGGCTTGCGGCCGGTCAGGCATTCGAAGAAGGTCGCCGTCGCCGCGTACACGTCGGCCTCGGGCGAGGCGGGCCGGCCCTGCCACTGCTCCGGGGCCATGTAGGCGGGGGTGCCCGCCGCCCCGGGTGTCGTGCCCAGCGGCGTGGCGATTCCGAAGTCCACCAGCTTGGAGGTCCCGTCGGCCGCGACCAGGACGTTCGCCGGCTTGTAGTCCCGGTGGACCACGCCGGCCCGGTGGGCGTCGGCGAGCCCCAGCAAGGAGCCCTTCAGCAGCACCAGCGCCGCCTCCGGTCCGGTCCGCCCGCACTGTTTGAGCAAGGCGTTCAGCGGGATGCCGTCCACGAGCTCCATGACGATCGCGGCGCCGCCGGGCGCTTCGACGTACTCGTACAGCCCGACCACGTACGGGGAACGCAGGGCGCCGAGCAGTTGGGCCTCCGCCCGGAACTCCCGGACGAAGACCGGGTTCTCGAGCATCCGGTCGTTCAGGTACTTCACCGCGACGGCCGTGCCGGTGCCCTCGTGGACCGCGAGGAGCACGCGGCCGCTGGCGCCCGAACCGAGCTCGCGGACCTCCGAGTAACCGGGAACCGACCACACGCCGTTCATGCCTTCCCCCCTCGCCGTGGCGTGACCGCGCCCCGGAGCCGCTCCTTCCAGGGGGAGCGGCCACCACCTGGGACACATTTCCGCCACGGCCGGTTCCCCGCAAGGGGCACCGGGTCAGGCAGCCGCGGCGCGCGCCCCGATCATGGAGTGCAGCCGGTCGGCCGCCGCCCGCCCGAAGTCCGGATCGTTGATGTGGGTGTCGTAGTCGTGGATGCGGGCTGCGCTGCCCCGCAGGCCGTCGCGCAGCGCCGAGAACAGCGCCCCGTCGGCGTCGGGGTCGTGGTACGGCCCGCCCGGGGCGCCGAGCGTGGACAGGCCGCGCAGGGGTACGCAGACGGCCGTGGGGCCGGTGGCCGCACGGAGTTTGGCGGCGACCCGGCGGCCGAGCTCGGCGCACTCGGCCTCGGTCGTACGGATCACCGTGATCGAGGGGTTGTGGACGCGGATCCTGCGGTAGCGGACCCGGTCGGGCAGGCTCTCCATCGGCCCGAACTTCACCATGTCCAGCGCCCCCAGGCTCACCACCTGCGGGATCCCGGCCCGCCCGGCGGCGCTGAGCCGGTCGGGCCCGGCGGTCAGGATGCCGCCGCACAGGTCGTCGGCGAGCTCGCTGAGGGTGAGGTCGAGGACGCCGGCGAAGATCCCCTGCCCGGCCAGGGTCTCCAGGGTCCGGCCGCCGGTGCCGCTGACGTGGAAGACCAGCACCTCGTAGCCCAGTTCGGTCAGGCGTTCGCGGGCCGCGTCCACGCCGATCGTAGTCACGCCCGCCATGCTCGCCGCGATCAGCGGCCGGGGCCCCGAGCCCAGCAGGGCCGGCCGGCGCATCTCCGCCGCGGAGCGCGCGTACGCCTCGGCCATCCCGGTGACGGCCGCGACGGCATTGGCCATGACCGGTGCGGAGACGCTGTTGATCCCCGCGATGTCCACGACGCTGTACATCATGGTGATGTCGGCCGATCCGACGTACGGGGCCACGTCCCCGGACGCCATCGAGGAGACCATCACCTTCGGAACGCCGAGCGGCAGTGCGCGCATCGCCCGGGTGGCGATGGAGGTCCCGCCGCTGCCGCCGATCGCGAGCACGCCGTGCAGCCGGCCTTCGGCGTGCAGGCGTAACAGGGTCGCTTCCGCACCCCGGGCCATCGTGGTGACGGCCGCGCCCCGGTCGGCGGCCGCGCGCAGTGCGGACAGTTCCGTTCCCGCGGCCCGCGCCACCGCTTCGCGCGGTACGTCGGCGGGCACCCGGGGCTCGTTCATGATTCCTGTGTCGACCGTGATCACTTCGACGCCGGCGCGCAGCAGCCTCTCGCGCAGCCAGCCGTACTCCACACCTTTGGTGTCCAGGGTTCCCACCAGCACGACGTTCGTCATATGCGCAATGTCCATGCAAGTGGGGTTTGTTGGCAAGTGAAGGTCAGGTCAATCCTCGTTCGCCGGAGCTCTCCAGAAGCTCCAACAGTCGTTCCAGGAAAGGGACCTGGGACACCACCAGTTTGGTCCTGGCCGCCGGGGGAGCGAACCACTCCACCCGGTCAAGCTCGGGGAACTCCGCCGTCCGCCCCGATTTCGGCGGCCACTCCATGGTGAAGGTGCCGGGCACCGCGAGGGCCGGATCCAGGTCCGCGCGTACCGCCCAGACGGTCACCAGCTTCCCGCCGCTCGTCCGCACCTCGCCCAGCGGCAGGTACGGTCCCTCGGGCGGAGGCAGCCCGACCTCCTCGGTGAACTCCCGGCGGGCCGCGTCACGGGGGGTCTCATCGGGCCCGTACTCGCCCTTCGGGATCGACCACGCGCCGGCGTCGCGGCGCTCCCAGAGGGGGCCGCCCATATGGCCGAGCAGTACCTCGACGGAGGACCGGGGGGAGGAGGGGGAGGGCGAGGGGGTGCCGTCCGTCGTACCGGTCTGCCTGAACAGGAGGAGTCCGGCGCTGCGCTTCGCGGTCATGGCCGCATCCCTACCCCGTCCGGGGGCCCCTCAGCGCTCTCCTCCCGGCAGCAGCCTCGGCGGCCGTCTCGGCGGTCGTCTCAGTGGTCGTGCGGACCCTGGCGGTGGACCGGGCCGTGGGCGTCCGCGCAGTGCGTGTCGACGGCCCGGACCTCGCCGGGGCGGCCGACCGTGAGCAGGGAGTCCTGGGCGTGGTCCACCTGGAGGGTGGTGTGCGTGATCCCGTACTCCTTCGCCAGCAGGGCCTCCAGGTCCCGGCGCACGGCGTGGCAGTCGCCCTCCGGGGCCACCAGGACGTGCGCGGACAGCGCGGCCTGCCCGGAGGTGATGGTCCAGATGTGCAGGTCGTGGACCTCGGTGACCGGAGGCTGCCCGACCAGGCGGTCGCCGACCGTGTCGGGGTCCACGTGGGCCGGGGCGGCCTCCAGCAGGATCCGGCCGGACTCGCGGACCAGTCCGTAGCCGGCCTTGACCATCAGGACGACCACGACGAGCGAGGCGATCGAGTCGGCCTGCCGGAACCCGGTGGTGAGCACGATCAGACCGGCGACGGCGGTGCCGATGAAGGCGAACAGGTCGTTGAGGATGTGCTGGTAGGCGCCCTCCACCGCGAGCGAGGTGCGGTTCGCCCTCGAGATGCACCAGGCCGCCGCGATGTTGACGACGATCCCCGCCAGCGCCGTCACCAGCACCAGCCCGCCCTCCACGGGCGGCGGATCGAACAGCCGCCGTACGGCTTCGTACGCCAGCCAGACCGCCAGCAGCAGCAGGGTGAGGCCGTTGGCCTGCGCGGAGAGTATCTCCGCGCGCTTGAGGCCGTACGTGAACCCACCGCGCGCCGGCCGGGCGGCCAGCCGCATCGCGATCAGCGCGAGGACGATCGAGACGGCGTCCGTCAGCATGTGGGCGGCGTCGGAGATCAGGGCCAGGGAGTGCGCCAGGACGCCGATGACCACCTCGATGGCCATGAAGCCCGCGATCAGGCCGAGGGCGATGCCGAGCCAGCGCCGGTCCGCGTCGGCGGCGACACCGTGGCTGTGACCCGCGTGACCGGGGCCTTCGTGGCCCTCGTGACCGACGGTGCCGTGGTCGTGCGGCGCGTGGTCGTGCGCGCTCATGGTGTCCCCCGTGTGCGTCGTGGCGCATCGCTTGCGCGTGGATTCCGCTTCAGGCCGGCCCGCTTCTCTCCGCAGGCCTGTCGCCTGAAGTGAAGCGCACCTTCGGACGATGGGCAAAGGCTGCAACGGGGACCGTTGTCATTACCCATAACAGCCTTCTGACCTGCTGTTATGCCGGGCGCGCCGGATCGTGGGAAAATCGCTCCATGGTCCAGCGCCCCGGTGTGCCGACCGCGCCAGAACTCCTCCTGGAAACGGAGAGGGGTTCCACCGCGATGAGCCCGCGCCGGACGTACCACGTCGGCCGGGACCCCCTCTGCGAGATCTGCCTCGACGACGCCCGCGTCTCCTGGCACCACGCGGTGCTGCGTCCGGACGGCGACCACTGGACGGTGGAGGACGAGGGCAGCACCAACGGCACGTGGGTCGACGGCCACCGCGTCCGCGAGTGGGCGGTCGGCGTCGGCAGCGAACTGCGCTTCGGCAGCGCCGCCGACGGACCGCGCGTCCGCTTCGCCGAACCGGCCGTCGTCTCGCGCCCCGCCTCGGTCTCCCGCCCCGACATGACCAGCACCTTCCGGCAGCCGACCTCGATCCGCCCGCTGGCCGACCGGGCCGGCGTCCGCATCGGCCGCGCCCCCGACAACGACCTGGTCATCGACGACCTCGTCGTCTCCCGCCACCACGCCGAACTGCGCGCCCGCCCCGACGGCGGGTACGAGATCGCCGACCTCGGCAGCCACAACGGCACCTACCTCAACGGTGCCCGCCTCGCCGCGGCCGCCGCCATCGCCGAGGGCGACATCGTCGGCATCGGCCACTCCGCCTTCTGCCTGGTCGGCGACCAGTTGCAGGAGTACGTGGACACCGGCGAGGTCTCCCTCGACGTCCAGGACCTCGGCGTGGCCGTCGACCACGGCCGCAAGACCCTCCTCGACGGCGTCTCCTTCCCCGTCGGCGCCACCTCCCTGCTCGCGGTCGTGGGCCCCAGCGGCGCCGGCAAGTCCACCCTGCTCGGCGCGCTGACGGGCCTGCGCCCCGCCGACCACGGCACCGTCCTCTACGACGGCCGCGACCTCTACCGGGACTACGCCGAACTGCGCAGCCGCATCGGCCTCGTCCCCCAGGACGACATCCTGCACGCGCAGCTCACCGTGCGCCGCGCCCTCGTCTACGCCGCCGAGCTGCGCTTCCCGCAGGACACGGCGAAGGCCGAACGCGAGGCCCGGGTCGACGAGGTGATCGGCGAACTCGGCCTCCAGCAGCGTGCCGACCAGCCCATCCACAGCCTCTCCGGCGGCCAGCGCAAGAGGGTCTCCGTCGCCCTGGAACTGCTGACCAAGCCCTCCCTGCTCTTCCTGGACGAGCCCACCTCCGGGCTCGACCCGGGCATGGACCGCTCGGTGATGAACATGCTCCGGGGGCTCGCCGACGACGGCCGCACGGTCATCGTCGTCACCCACAGCGTGCTCAACCTGAGCGTCTGCGACCGCCTCCTGGTCCTCGCGCCCGGCGGCCGCATCGCGTACTACGGGCCTCCGGACGAGGCCCTCGACTTCTTCGGCTACGAGCAGTGGCCCGAGGCCTTCGAAGCCTTCGAGAGCGAGCGCGAGCGGGACTGGGCCGGCGAGCACCGGGCCTCACCGCTGTACCGCCGCTACGTCGAAGTCCCCGGCGGGGTCGCGCCCGCGGCGGCCGGCGACCGGGCCGCGGCCCTCACGCCGAAGCCGCCGCCCAAGGCGCAGAGCTGGGGTGCGCAGCTCTCCACCCTGATCCGCCGCTACTCCGCCGTCCTCAGCGCCGACCGCACCTTCCTGATCATCATGGTCGCCCTGCCCTTCGTCATGGGCGCCATGGCCCGCGCACTGGCGGGCAACGAACTCAACCCGGAGACGGCGCTCAACGCCCTGTTCATCCTGTGCGTCGGCGGCGTCCTGACCGGAGCCGCCAACGCCGTCCGCGAACTGGTCAAGGAACGCGTCATCTACCAGCGCGAACGTGCCGTGGGGCTCTCCCGGTCCGCCTACCTCATGTCCAAGGTGGTGGTCCTCGGCGCGGTCACCGTCGCCCAGGCCGTGGTCCTGACCCTGGTGGGCCTCGCCGGAGTCACGACCAACGCCCCTGGCGGCAAGGGCCTCTTCATGCCACCGCTCATCGAGATCACCCTCGTCGTCGCCCTGCTGTCCGTCACCGCCATGGTGCTCGGACTGCTGATCTCCGCCCTGGTGTCCAAGGAAGAGGTCACGATGCCGCTGCTGGTACTGCTCACCATCGTGCAGGTCGTCTTCTGCGGCTCCCTGCTGAAGCTCACCGGGGTCCCCGTCATCGAACAGTTCGCCTGGTTCGTGCCGGCCCGCTGGGCCATGGGCGCGATGTCGGCCACCATCGACCTCGGCGCCATCGTGCCCGGCAAGATCACCCAGGACCCGCTGTTCGACCACAAACCCCGCCTGTGGCTCCTGGAGGTCGGGATGCTGGCCGTTCTGGCCGCCCTGTTCGGAGTGCTGGTGGGCCGGGTGCTGCGGCGCCACGAGCCGGCCATCATGCGGAAGTAGCCTCGATGACCAGCCCCGGCAACGCCGCGGACTTCCGGCCCACCCACATCGTCCCGCAGGACGGCCTGCCCGCGTGGGAGACCCCGGACCTGTCCCGCCCGACCGTGCCCCTCGACGCCTTCCTCCCCGTACGGCTGCTGTCCCGGCGCGGGGAATGGGGGGAGATCCTGTGCGCCAACGGATGGTCGGCCTGGGTGGACGGACGCCTGCTGCTCGCCGTGCCCCAGCCCCCGCCGACCGGCGGGCGCCCGCTCACGCGCGTCGAGGACCCGCAGCCGCTCCTCGCGCGCTGCACCGAGGAGCTGGAACGCTACCGCCGGGCCGTGACCGACCTCGCCGCCGGGCGGATCGACCCCGAGTCCTTCAGGCGCTCCCTGCGGGGAGCGCGCGTCGGCGTCGTCGTCGACGGGGAGTCCGTGTGGCTCTACGACGAGACGGCGGGACGGTGGATGTACGGGGACGGGAGCCGCCTGGCCACCTACGCGGTCGTCGAGGGACCCGGTGTCCCGGCCGCGCCCGGCACCCCGCCGGAGGAGGCCGACACCGAGGGCGGTGGCGACGTACGGCATGTTCCGCACGAACCCACGAAGATCGTGGAGCTGCCCGGGCCGGAGGCGGGCTGATGGGCTCCGATCCGGGTGCGGAGCCGTTCCGCGGGCGCGCCTCCGACCTGCGGGGCCGGCGGATCGCCGGGTACGTGGTGGAGGCCGAGATCGGGCGCGGCGGAATGGCGGTCGTCTACCGCGCGCACGACGTGCGGCTGGACCGCACGGTCGCCTTGAAACTCCTCGCGCCCGAACTCGCGCGCAACGACATCTTCCGGCAGCGGTTCGCCCACGAGTCGAAGGTGGCGGCGGCCATCGACCACCCGCACATCGTGCCCGTCTTCGAGGCGGGCGAGACCGACGGGCTGCTGTACATCGCCATGCGGTACGTGGCCGGCCAGGACCTGCGCGCCATGCTGGACCGGACGGGCCCGCTGCCCGTGGAGGCGGCGGCCCGGATCGCCGGGCAGGTCGCCTCGGCGCTGGACGCGGCGCACGCCCACGACCTGGTGCACCGGGACGTGAAGCCCGGCAACATCCTGGTCGCCGGGGGCACGGACAGCGAACACCCGGAGCACGTCTACCTGACGGACTTCGGGCTGACGAAGAAATCGCTGTCGCTGACCGGGTTCACCAGCGTCGGGCAGTTCGTCGGGACCCTGGACTACGTGGCGCCCGAGCAGATCGCCGGGAAGCCGGTCGACGGCCGGTGTGACGTCTACAGCCTTGGGTGCGTGGTCTACGAGACCCTGGCCGGCGGCCCACCCTTCCAGCGCGACGACGACATGGCGCTGCTCTGGGCGCACCAGTACGATCCGCCGCCCGCGGTGTCCTCCCGGCGGGAGGGCCTGCCCGCGGGGGTGGACGAGGTGCTGGCACGGGCCCTCGCGAAGGCGCCGGAGGACCGGTGGGGGAGCTGCCTGGAGTTCACGGGGGCCCTGCGGCGCGCGGGTGCGGGGGAGGGCGCGGGCCCCGGCGTGGCGGCGCTCGTCCGCGCGCCCGCCCGGGCGGCCTCCGACGGGCCGCCGCCACCACCGCCCCGGTGGGCCCTGCCGGTGTTCTAGGGCCTACTTCCCGCTGCCGGCGGCGGGCGCGCACACGACGTGGGCCGTGACCTCGGCGTGTGCGGCCGAGGCGTACCAGCCCTTGCGGCCGTCCGCGTCGACGACGGGGTGGGAGGCCAGGACCGTGTGCCGGAGCGTGCCGTCGCGGCCGTGGTCCCAGTGCGTGGTGGAGTACCCGCCGGACTGCACGGCCGTGCCGCGCGGGCAGAACACCCTGCTGACGGACACGGCCTGGGCGGTGGCGTCCTTGCGGCCGGTGTCGCCGGAGAGGTGGCGGGCGCCGGGGCCGGTCGCCTGGGTGGGGAGGGCGGTGGAGAGGGTCAGGGCGAGCGCGGAGAGGGCGATCAGGCCAGCGGCGTGAAGCGGCCGGAACAGGCCTTTGGTCATGTTCACGGAGACGAGCGTGTCATGCGGAAACGATCCCCCGATGAGCCGATTTGAGACTGTTCACTCGAACGGCGCAATAGGCGGGCCGGGCCGGGTGGCAGGGGTGGCGGGGGGAGGCGCGGTGGCCCGGGGCGGCCCGGGCAGATCG
>NZ_JBEXPT010000182.1:0-8694 GCF_040612195.1 Streptomyces sp. NPDC006450
GAGCCCCCGGTCCGCGCTCCCGGACCGGCCGGGCCGAACCCGGCCGCGGCCGCTGCCGCATCCGTGTCCGCCACCGTCGGCACGGGGGGATTCTCCGCGGCCCTCACCCGCCGGGCGATCTCCAGCCCGACCGGCTCCGGAAGCCAGCCCGCGACGTCGTTCAGCGGTCGTCCGGCCGCCCGCTCGCACAGCGCGGCGAGCTCGTCGGTGCCGATCCGCGCCGCCGGATCCGCCGTCAGGCAGCGCTCCAGCAGCGGCCGCAGTTCGGCCGGGTAGCCGCTCAGGTCCGGAGGCAGCCGGTCGGTGTTGGCGATGCGCACGCCGAGGGCGGTGGCCCCGCCGTTCCCGTACGGGTGCCGGCCGGTGGCCGCGACCGCGGCGATGAGCCCGACCGCGAACAGGTCGCTCGCGGTGGTGACCTCGGCGCCCAGCGCGTGTTCGGGGGACATGTACTGCGGAGTGCCGATGACCCCGCCGGTGCGGGTGAGCTGCGTGCTGTCGGCGGCCCGGGCGATCCCGAAGTCGATGACGTACGGCCCGGCCGCGCCGAGCAGCAGGTTGGCGGGCTTCAGGTCGCGGTGCACGACCCCCGCGGCATGGATGGAGCCGAGGGCCCGCGCCGTGCAGCCGACCAACTGGAAGACGGCGCTCAGCGGGAGCGGACCGTAGGCGTTCAGGGTGTCGTGCAGCGACAGTCCCGGTACGAACTCCGAGGCGAGCCAGGGCAGGGCGCCCGTGGTGTCGTGGTCGAGGACCGGTACGAGGTGGTAGCCCTGCACCCGGCGCGCGGCCCGCACCTCCTGCTCGAACCGGCTGCGGAAGTCCGGGTCCTGCCCGAACTCCCGGCGGATCAGTTTCAGTGCGACCGGCTGCCCGCCGCGCGTGTGCGAGAGATAGACGGTGCCCATGCCGCCCTCACCGATCCGGGCGATCAGCCGGTATCCGGCGGTCTCGCGGGGGTCCTGGGGCTCAAGTGGGGCAAGTACGCTGCCGGTTCCGATGGTCACGACGGAAAATCCTACGGCAGGAATCGGGGCCTGATCAGCACGGATGTGCGGGAAATCCCCTTTGTGGCGGACCGAGTTGACCGAACGCGCCCGGTCGGCGGACGTGGCGGGCGGCCCCGTACTCCACCGCGTGGGTACGGGCCCGCCGGCAGGACCGAGGGCCGGCCGCGTCCAGGTCAGGGGGCGTACTTGTACCCCACCCGGCGGACGGTCTGGATCGCGCCGCGGTGGGCGGCGCCCAGCTTGCGGCGCAGCCGCGCGACGTGGACGTCGACCGTGCGGCCGTCGCCGACGTGGCCGTAGCCCCAGACGGTCGTCACCAACTGGTCGCGGCTGTGCACCCGGTGCGGGTGCGCGACCAGGTGGGCCAGCAGCTCGAACTCCAGGTACGTCAGGTCCAGGACCTCGCCGTCCACCTCGGCGGTGCGCTGCGAGGGGTCGATGCGCACCAGCGCGTCGCCGGTGAGGGCCGCCGCACCGGGGGCCGGGGCGGCGGGAACGGACTGCGGGGAGAAGGCGATCGGCGGCTGCTGGTCGGCCGGTACGAGCACCAGGTACCCGACCATCGGAGGCTGGCCGGGCAGGGCGGGCAGCGTGTGCTGGGGAGCGGGCAGCCAGGTGGCGCCGGGCGGCAGGAAGTCCGCTACGCGGGCAACGGCGCCCACCTCGTCGCGGTCCACGGCCCGCAGGCGGTGGCGCGGACTGGGCGGGAAGGCCGGGTAGGTCAGGGGAGAGGTCGCAGCGGAGGTGACAGAAGCGAAGGAACGGGTGTTCGACATGAGTGGTCAGCTCTTTCACGCGGAGTGGTCGGCAGGAGACGTACGTAAAGGCGTCGTCTTGTGTCGTACCGCGCAGACCGAAGGCCTCGGGGAAGGTCGGTTGGAGGTCCCGGAGGCTTTAGAGGGCCGGCGCGTTCTTCGCGCGGCAACACACCCGGTCGAAATCGTGATCCTGACGGGAAGGCCAGAACGGCTCGAGGTCGCTGCGACCGGTCGAGGTGTGCGGGTAGCTGGCCATGGCCCCATTCAACCAGATGTGAGCCCGCCGAGGCAGACCTCGTCTCACCTGCTGGATCGGAATTCCAGATTCCGTGATCATGGCATGAACGGACCGTTGCAATCCCGACAAACCGTCACCCGTCAAGCCGCTCCCCTCCTTCCGCCCACGCTGCCCCGTATCGCATCGTGGGCGGATCCGTCCCACGACACCGACAGCACGGTGCCCACCCTTCCGAGGGGGAGGGCGGGCACCGTGGTCGTGTCGGGGGAGCCGGTCGGGGTCAGACCAGGCCGTCCTTCTCCAGGGCCGTGCAGCAGGTGTCCGTGATGAGGCGGGTCACCACGTACGGGTCCACGTTCGCGTTCGGGCGGCGGTCCTCGATGTAGCCCTTGCCGTCCTTCTCCACCTGCCACGGGATGCGGACGGATGCGCCGCGGTCCGAGACGCCGTAGCTGTACTCGTTCCACGGGGCCGTCTCGTGCAGGCCCGTCAGGCGCTCGTCGATGCCCGCGCCGTAGTTCTTGACGTGGTCCAGCGGCTTGCTGCCCTCACCCAGGGACTCGGCCGCGCAGATGATCGCGCGGTAGTCCTCGCGCATCGCCTTCGTGGAGAAGTTGGTGTGCGCGCCCGCGCCGTTCCAGTCGCCCTTGACCGGCTTCGGGTTCAGCGTCGCGGAGACGTTGAAGTCCTCGGCGGTGCGGTAGAGCAGCCAGCGCGCGATCCACAGCTGGTCGGAGACCTCCAGGGGGCCGACCGGGCCGACCTGGAACTCCCACTGGCCGGGCATGACCTCGGCGTTGATGCCGGAGATCGCCAGGCCCGCCGCGAGGCAGTGGTCCAGGTGCTTCTCGACGATGTCGCGGCCGAAGATCTCGTCCGAGCCGACACCGCAGTAGTAACCGCCCTGCGCGGCCGGGAAGCCGTTGACCGGGAAGCCGAGCGGGCGGGTGCCGTCGAAGAACGTGTACTCCTGCTCGATGCCGTAGATCGGCTCCTGAGCGGCGAACTTCTCGGCGACCGGACGCAGCAGCGCGCGGGTGTTCGACTCGTGCGGGGTCATGTCGATGTTCAGGACCTCGCACAGGACGAGGACGTTGTCGCCGCCGCGGATCGGGTCCGGGCACGAGAACACCGGCTGCAGCACGCGGTCGGAGGCGTGGCCCTCGGCCTGGTTGGTGCTCGATCCGTCGAAGCCCCAGATCGGCAGCGCGTCGCCGTCACCAAGGATCTTCGTCTTGGAGCGCAGCTTCGCAGTCGGCTCGGTTCCGTCGATCCAGATGTACTCAGCCTTGTAGCTCACGGGCCCCATCCTTCGGTGCGTCGCTCCGGCGCAGACTCTGCGGGTGCTGCGTTGCGTCCTGCGGATCGCGTACGGCGGTTCACGTCCCTGTGGCTCGCGTACTGCGAATTCGTTCTGCGGTGTAGACCGCAGCGTGCCCGCTCGCGATTTCTCTTCCGTTGCCCGTGTGTGAACCCCGTGTTACCGAGGTTTACGCCGCAGGTGGGCGTGGTCGAGAGGGTCGGCATCCGGACGCCCGTCCGGGTGAGGCAGACTGAGCGCGTGAGCATTTCGTACGATTTGACGTCCGCCGGAGATGCCGCCGCAGAGGCCGCTTCCGGGCCCCGCCCCCGGGTCGGGCTGCTGGGCACCGGCCCCTGGGCCCGCCGCACGCACGCCCCCGCCCTCGCCGCGCACCCCGGCTCCGAGTTCGCCGGAGTCTGGGGCCGGCGCCCCGAAGCCGCGGCCGAACTCGCGCGCGAGTTCGGCGTGAAGGTGTACGAAGACCCCGACGCGCTGTTCGCCGACTGTGACGCCGTGGCCTTCGCCCTTCCGCCCGACGTGCAGGCCCCGCTCGCCGTCCGCGCGGCCGCCGCCGGCTGCCACCTCCTGCTCGACAAACCGGTCGCCACGACCCCGGCCGCCGCGCGCGCCGTCGCCGCGGCCGTGGCCGAGCACCGGGTCGCCTCCGTCGTCTTCCTCACCCTGCGCTTCGCCGAGCCGACCGCCGGCTGGGTCGAGGAGCAGGCGGAGCGCACGGGCTGGTTCACCGCCGCCGCGCACTGGCTCGGCGCGGTCTTCCCGCCCGACGGCGAGCCCAGCGCCTACGCGGACTCGCCCTGGCGCAAGGCCAAGGGCGGGCTGTGGGACGTGGGCCCGCACGCCCTGTCCGTACTCATTCCGGTCCTCGGCGACGTCACCGAGGTCAGCGCCACCCGCGGCCCCGCCGACGTGGTCCAACTGGCCCTGCGCCACAGCTCCGGTGCGGCCAGCACCGCGGTGCTCAGCCTCAGCTCCCCGCGCGCGGCCGCCGGGGTGGGACTGGAACTGCGCGGCAGCGCCGGCGTCTTCGGCCTGCCGGAGTGGAGCAACGTACCCGGGGCCTACGGCTGCGCCCTGGACGCACTCCTCGCCTCGGCCCGCACCGGGGTGCCGGACGTACGGGGGGCGGAGTTCGGCGCCCGGCTGACGGAGATCCTGGCGGAGGCGGAGGGCCAGCTGCCCGAGTGAGCTTCCGGGGCCCGCGGCCGCCGTTCGGGCCGGACCGCGGTGCCCCGCCGCCGGTGGCCGCCGCTACTTGATCACCGCGTTGGCGACGATGATGGCCAGTCCGATCGTGGCGTCGGCGACTCCGATGAGCAGCGCCGAGGTGATCTTGTAGCCGACGCGTAGGGCCACGAAGGCCCCCCAGGCGAACAGCAGCGCGGTGTTCACGCCGAGCCCGACGGCCGTGACCCCGTGCGAGTCCCAGCCGGCGAGCCCGGCGACGAGCAGGAGCAGCACCGTGGGCAGGGTCGCCGCGATCATGGGCCACTCGTTCCACAGCGCCCGCCCGAGGATCCGCCACCGGTGCCCGGCGGAGCCGGCCCGGTGGGTGCTCATGTGGTGCGAGTACCCGTGCGCGAGCCCGGCCGTGGCGGCGGTGACGAGCACCCAGCTGGCGTCGTAGAAAGGGGTGTACTCCCCGCCCTTCTGGTCGAGCGCGGCAAGCAGCCCGGACGCGAGGACGGTCCCGTACACCCCGCCGAACATCCAGTCGGCGCCGCGCCGGGGGAGGGGGAGCGGCGGCAGCGGGGGCAGCGGAGACACCGGGAGGCCCGGAGGCGGCGACGGCACGGTCGTCCCCGGCGGTGCGGTCGGCACCCCGGGCGCGCCGGGCGTGGTGGGCCTCGGGTGCTGCTGCTCGCTCACGATGGATCCTTTGGTGCGGTACGTACCCTTTGTGCTGACCCCACCCTACGAGGCGCGGGATGGGGCCGAGGTGAAGGCCCGGGGCGGAGGCGGGCCCGGTGAGGGGCGGCGGCGGTGCCGGGGAGGCCTTGCCCCCGGTGGCGCAGCGGCGGAATACCGTGGATCGCGGGCGACTTGAACCCCGCATGGCAACTCTTGGACTCATCGGAAGCGGCAACATCGGAAGCACCCTCGCGCGGCTCGCCGTGGACGCGGGGCTGGACGTGGTCCTCAGCAATTCCAGGGGGCCGCAGACACTGGAAGCCCTGGTCGCCGGGCTCGGCCCGCGGGCCCGGGCCGCCACCCCCGCCGAGGCGGCCGCGGCCGGCGACTGGGTCGTGGCCACCATCCCGCTCAGGAACTACCGCGAGCTGCCCGCCGACGTCCTGGCGGGCAAGGTCGTGCTCGACACGCTCAACTACTACCCGCAGCGCGACGGGGTCTTCCCCGCCCTGGAGGCGGAGCGGACCACCACCAGCGAGCTCGTCCAGGAACACCTCTCCGGTGCGCAGGTCGTCAAGGCGTTCAACAACATCCACTTCGGTCACCTGCTGTCCCTCGCCCGCCCGGCCGGCTCCCCGGACCGCTCGGCCCTGCCGATCGCGGGCGACGACCCGGCCGCCCGCGCGTCCGCCACCCGCCTCCTCGACCTGCTCGGCTACGACGCGGTCGACGCGGGGACGCTCGCCGAGAGCTGGCGCTTCCAGCGCGACACGCCCGCGTACGGCCTCCCGTACGCCGCGGACCCGGCCGGTCCGGGGGGCTTCTCCGCGGCTCCGGGGGCCGTCGCCGGCGCCGCGGCCGTCCGTGCCGCCCTGGCGAAGGCCGTGCGGCCCGCGGGCTCCTCCGGATCAGGCTCCTGACGGTCGGGGCCGGCGCCCGGGGCGGCCATTCGGCGCGCCTCGCCCGGCCCGGCCGGGCCCTGCGGGTGAGCGGGCTCCGGGCGGGCGGGGTGGGGAGGCGGACCTCAGGGTCCGTCTCCCCGTCACCTCGGGGTGGCCTCGGGGTCGGGCCAGGGTGATCACCGATGGGCAACGTGCGCTGGATGGCGGAGTGTTGGTGTCAGAGCCCACCGAGTCGCCTTCTCCAGGAGCCACCGATGAACGCACGCCCCCGCACCGCCCGCCGGCTCGCCGTCACGGGCGCCGTCACCGGCATCGCCCTGGCGGTCCTCGCCGTGGGTGTGGGGGCGCCGGCCGCACTGGCCGCGCCCGGCGCGCCCGGCGGGTCCGGCGGGTCCGCGGGATTCGCCGCCACGGCGGTCCACGCCCGGCGGGCGGGCACCCATGACCCCGCCGCGCTGCGGGCCTTGCTGGCCTCCCTGCCCGACGAGGTCTCGACGGGGGCGCTGGTACGGCTGTCCGGCGAGGGGCTGCGCACACCGTGGACCGGGACCGGCGGGCCGGTCGCCGCGGACGCGGAGATCCCGATCGGCAGCGTCACCAAACTGTTCACGAACGCCCTGGTGCTGCGGCTCGTCGCGGAGCACCGGATCGAGATCGACGCGCCGGTGCGCCGCTACCTGCCCGACCTGATACCCGGCGCCTACGCCGAAGTGACCGTGCGGCAGCTCATGGACCACACCGCCGACCTGCCGATGGTCGCCGGCGATTCCGCCGATCCGCGCACCGTGGTGCTCGAGACGTTCGCGAAGGACGCGGCCGCCCGCCCGGGCCGCGTACCCGCCCCAGGCGCGGCCCAGCAGTACAACGGGATGAACAGCTTCGTCGCCGGCCTGCTCGTGGAGCGGATATCCGGCCGGACCTACGCGGAGGAACTGCGGCGCCGCATCGTGCACCCCCTGGGGCTGCGCCAGACCCGCATGTCGACGGATCCGCGGATGGCACGGTTCTGGGCGGAGGGAGGCTTGACCTCCACCGCGGCCGACCTGGACCGCTTCATGACCGCACTGGTGGGTGGCAGGCTGCTTCCGCCCGCCCGGCAGCGGCACCTGTACGAGGTCCCGGACGTGCCCAACGCCCCGATGAACACCTGCCTGTCGCCGCGGGCCTGCTTCAGCGCGGGCGGCCTGATGCGCCACGAGGCGGCCGGCGTCACGGTCTGGGGCAAGACGGGCTCAGGCCCCGGCTGGTCGACCGGAGTGTTCGCGACCGAGCACGCCGGACGCCGGCTCGTCTACGCGCACCACCCGAAGGCCGGCACGTCCCGGGACCAGCAGATCGGCCGCGTCGTGGAGTTCGTGAACGCGGGCTTCGCCGGCTAGGCCGGCTCCTTCGGACCCCGGCCCCGGAGCCGCTCCCTAGGCCGGGCCGGAGGTGCGGGAGAGGGCCTCGCGGACGGCCTCCTCCGAGCGGGCCACCACCGCCGTGCCGTCCTCGGCGGTGATGATCGGGCGCTGGATCAGCTTCGGGTGCGCCGCCAGGTGACTGATCCAGGCCCCGCGGGCCTCTTCGGTCTCCTCGCGCGGCAGGTCCCGTACGCCGGTCTCCTTGGCCAGGGGGTCCGAGGTACGGGTGATGTCCCAGGGCTCCAGGCCCAGCCGGCCCAAAACCTCGCGGATCTCGGCCTCGGAAGGCACGTCCTCCAGGTAGCGGCGGACGGTGTACTCGGCGCCCTCAGCGTCCAGCAGGGTCAGTGCGCTGCGGCACTTCGAGCAGGCGGGATTGATCCAGATCTCCATGCCCGAAAGCTTAGCCAGGTGCTGTCTGGCCAGGTCCTTTGTCAGTGGTCGCCGGTAAAATTCAAGGAGAAGGACAGGACGCCAACTTGCCTTTGGGAGGCTGTAGATGGCCACTGCCATGACCCTGCGCACCATCGAGCCCGTCAAGAAGAAGCCGCTGCCGGCGGGCCTGCCCCGCGAGTGGTACGAGAGCCACAACCGTCGGCTGAAGGCGATGCGGCTGGCGATATCGCTGCTCGACTCGGGCACCTATGACGCTCAGCGCGCCACCAACCGGAAGATCCGCACGATGGCCGTCCGGACGGGTATCCGCCGTCCGTCGAACGTGACCTGCAAGCTGGTCCGTTCCTTCATCCGCGACGCCGCGTAGGCGGAGCGGGCGGGGGGTGTAGGCGGGGGCGGGTGGGGGCGGCGGCCGCCTCAGCCCGCCCCGGGCTCGGCCGCGCGTCCCGGGGCCGAGCCCGCCTGGAGCGGGGCGGGGGCCTCGACCTGCTGGTTCTGTACGGAATCCGGTTCCGCCACGGCCTCGTGCTCGGCCAGGCCGAACACGATCGTGCCGGTGATCAGGGCGACGGCTCCGGCCGCCGCGATGACCGCTGTGATCCGCTGGTTGTGTTTGTAGGGCGCACGCATCGAGGGGCCTCGTCTTTCGTGCTCGGGGCTGGATGACCCGAGCGAAACACAGAAATGGGCCCTTAATGGCACTTGTCACCGTTTGGTCATGTGATCAGTGCGGCGTGGTCACCGTGCGCCGGGCCCCCCGGCCCTGGGCCCCCCCCCCCCCCGGGCCCCGGCGCGGGGGGGGGGCCGGGGCGGAG
>NZ_JBEXPT010000183.1:0-8544 GCF_040612195.1 Streptomyces sp. NPDC006450
CGGGCCCGGGCGCGGGCCCGGACGGATCCACGGGCGCGGCCCCGGTGCCGGGGCAGGCCGCTTCGGCCGCTCCGACGGTGCTCACCGACTGAGCTGCCCGGCCCCCGCCCGGCCCGAGGGCGGGCGGGGAGCAGCGGTTGGCGGCGGTTGCACGGCTTTGCCGCGGTTGGTACCGGCATGCACCTGCGAGCGCCGAGGGGGCACGGGCCGTAGCGCCCGTTACGCGCCCGGGGTCACCGAGGCGCGGTGCTGACCGGCCAGTTCGGTGTACATGAGGGCATTGACCTTGAGGCCCTCGCGCTCCTCCGCGGTCAGCGGGCGCCGGACCTTCGCCGGGACGCCCGCGACCAGGGAACCGGGCGGGACGACCATGCCCTGCGGGACCAGCGCCTGGGCGGCCACCAGCGAGCCGGCGCCGATCACCGCGCCGTTGAGGACCGTCGCACCCATCCCGATCAGACAGTCGTCCTCGACCGTGCAGCCGTGCACGACGGCGTTGTGGCCGATGGACACGCGCTCGCCGATCGAGACCGGGAATCCGGGGTCCACGTGCACGGTGCAGTTGTCCTGCACGTTGCTGTCGGCGCCGAGCGTGATCGGACCGCAGTCCGCGCGGAGGACCGCCGAGTACCAGATGCTCGACCCCGCGCCGAGGGTCACGTCCCCGACCACGACGGAGGTCGGAGCGGTGAACGCCGTCGGATCGATCACGGGGTTCTTCCCGCCGACACCCGCCACGAGTGCCTGGGCCGCCTGCTGCGTCATGTGTTTCTCTTCCTCTTCCGGTACGTCGTGTCGCGCTACCGGCACCGTAGGCCACGCCGTCCGCGCCCCCGGGGATGGGGTGAAGATCACGGCGCGGCCCGGGCTCCCGGCGCGCTACGGTGACCCGGTGGCGAAGAACCAGAACACGTTCTCCTCTCTGACGGCGGCCCCTTCTCTGACGGCTCTGACGACCCTGCGCCGCCGGCTCGCCGGGCGCGCGGTCCACGCGGGCTGGCGCTGGATGCAGCGGGCCGGCGCGGTCACCGCCCAGACCCCCGGCGGGCTGCGCTTCGGCGCGATCGGGTACGGCACCCGGCTCGCCTTCCCGCAGGGCACGGTCTTCGGCGCGCCCTGGATCCGCCTCGGCGACCACTGCATCATCGGCGAGCAGGTCACGCTCACCGCCGGGATGATGCCGGACCTCGACCTCGGCGCCGAACCGGTCCTGGTCCTCGGCAACGGCGTGGTCATCGGCCGGGACAGCCACGTCATAGCCGACACCCGGATCACCATCGGCGACGACACCTTCTGCGGCCCCGGGGTGTACATCACCTCCACCAACCACAGCTACGACGACCCGCACGAGCCCATCGGCAAGCAGTGGCCGCGCAGCGCCCCCGTGGAGATCGGCCCGGGCTGCTGGCTGGGGACCGGCGCGGTGATCCTGCCCGGGGCCCGGCTGGGCCGCAACGTCGTGGTGGCGGCGGGGGCCGTCGTACGGGGCGACGTGCCGGACCACGCCGTGGTGGCGGGGGCGCCGGCGCGGATCGTCCGCCGCTGGGAACCCGAGACGGGCTGGCAGCCGCCGCTGCGCACCCCGGCGCCGGTCCCGATCCCCGACGGGGTCACTCCGGAGCAACTGCGCGCCCTGGCGGACGTGATGGAGCCGGATTCGGAGTCGGGGCCGAAGTCGGAGTGAACGATGGAGCGAACGAGGCGCCTGCCGCGCCGCCGCCGGGCCGGGGGAGCCGCCGGGTCAGGGGCACGTCTCCTCGAGCTTGACCGTGTGGAACACGATCTTCGTACTGGTGGCGGCCTGCGTGCCCGCGGCGGGTGTCTGCGAGCAGACCTTCCAGTTCCGGTCGAGCACCTGCATGCGGCTTTGGCCCTGAGCGTCGGTGGAGCCGAGGAGGAAGAACCCCGCGGCCTGCGCGTTGTCCTGGGCGGTCTGCAGGACCTGACCGACGCCGTTGGGAACGGCGGCCCGGGCGGGTGCCGGTGCGGGTGCTGCCGGGGGCGTGGTGGCCGGCGCGGCGGGCTTGCTGCTCACGGGTGCGGGTGCCGGTGCGGGCGAGGCTGCGGTGGTGGGGGCGGCGGACGCCGAGGAGACGGGCTCGTCGGGCGTGGGCTCGCTGGTGAGGGCCCCGGAGCAGCCGGTGAGGGCGAGAAGGCCTGCTGCGGCGAGGGCGAGGGCGGTGCGGTGTGTGCGCATCGCGCCACTCTGTCCTGTTCGTGGGGGCTGTGTGATGCATGTGCGGTGCCTGTGACCGGTCCGTGACGCACCCGGGCGGGCCCTATCCCGCCGCGAGGAGGATCGTGCCCGCCAGGGCGAGGCCCGCGCCCGCGGCCTGGACGGTGCGCAGGCGTTCCTTGAGGACGGCGAAGGCGGCCAGGGCCGTGATCACCGGGTAGAGGGAGGAGAGCACGGCGGCGGTGGTGACCGGGCCGTGCTGGGCGGCGATGGAGTAGGTGCCGTTCGCCGCGACGTCCGCGAGTCCGACGAAGGCGAGCGCCGGTACGAGCCCCCACAGGATCCGGCCGCCACCCGTCCCCGCCGGGAGGGCCGGGACGCCGCGCCGGGTCCGCACCCACAGGGCCGTGCCGCCGACGGCGACGTTGGTGACGCGCTGGACGAACAGCGCGAGGAACAGGCCGGGCACGCTGGAGGAGGCGGGGGCGATCAGGGCCATCACCGCGCCGAACCCGAAGGCCGCGACGAGGGTGAGGACGACGGCCTGCCGCTGTACGGGAGCGCCGCGCAGCTCGGGTCCGCCCGCCAGGACGATGCCCACGACGGCCACCGCGATCCCCGCGAGCTGAGCGGCGCCGGGCCGCTCGCCCAGGAGCAGCCCCGCGGCCATCGGCACCACCACGCCGAGGGAGCCGAGCGGGGAGACCACGCCCATCGGGCCGAGGGCGAGCGCCTTGTAGAAGCTGAGCATCGCGACCGGCCCCACCAGCCCCGCCCCCACCGCGAACCAGAGCTGCGGTCCGGCCTCCCGCCAGGCGCCGGTGCCCAGGACCACCGCGCCCAGCACGAGGACGGCGAGGACCTGGGAGGCCACGACCACCGTGAGGGCCGGTATCCGGCGGGTCAGCAGCCCGCCCCCGAAGTCGGCGAGGCCCCACAGGACGGCGGTGGCCAGGGCGAACAGGGCGGTCATGGCAGGCCTCGCAGTACAGTGCGTTAGACGGCGGAGTACACCGTGGAGTACACGGTGGGGTACGACGGACGATAGTTCATCCTAGTGAACCCTGCCATCCAAAATATTGTACGGAGTGGACAGAACGGTGTCGGATCTCGAACAACTCACCCAGGCACTCGGCCGCAACCTCAAGCGCTGGCGCGGGGAGCGCGGGTTCACCCTGGAGGCCCTCGCGGCCCGTGCGGGGGTGAGCCGCGGCATGATCATCCAGATCGAGCAGGCCCGTACGAACCCCAGCGTCGGCACGACGGTCAAACTGGCCGACGCGCTCGGCGTCAGCATCACCACCCTGCTCGACCACGACCGCGGTCCGCGGGTGCAGGTGGTACTGCCGGGGCAGGGGGTGCGGATGTGGTCCACCGAGGGCGGTAGCGGCGCGAGCATGCTGCTCGGCGACGACCGGCGCGGGCCGGTGGAGATGTGGACCTACCGGCTGGAGCCCGGCGAGGGGACCGCCTCGGACCCGCATCCGCCGGGCACCTTCGAGATGCTGCACGTCACGGTCGGGGAGCTGACGCTGGTGGTCGCCGACGAGACGTACGCCGTACCGGCCGGCGGGGCCGTCTCCTTCGAGGCGGACGCCCCGCACGCCTACCGCAACGAGGGGCCCGGACCGATGGAGATGACGATGGCGGTCTCGATCCCGCCGGTAACCGCCCGGGCGTGACGGGGAGGACGGGGCCTGGCTCGCGGTGCTGGCTCGCGCTCCTGGTCCGCGCTCCTGGTCCGCGGTGCTGGTGCGCGGCCCTGGTCCGCGGTCAGCGCGGCCCGGCGATCCCCAGGCCGGGGCCGCGGGCCGTCCCGCGGGTCGTCTCCCGCGCAGCGTCCGGCACCGGGTGCGTCGCGATGAGGTCCTGGCAGGCGGCCAGTACGTTGCGCCGGTCGGCCGTGATCCAGTCCCGGTCCGTCGTCCAGCCCCGCAGGACCGGGTCCGGTTCGAAGGCGATGGCCAGCTCCGCCGCCGCACGCCGGACGATCCCGTGCGGGCTCCCCGAGATCAGCACCGTCCGCAGCCAGGCCGCATGCAGGAGCCGTACGAGTTCGTCGGCGAAGGGCGGGATCCGCTTCCCGGGCCGCCGGCCAGGCGGCTTCGGCGGCACGCTCCACGTCGGTCCGGTCCGCCCCTTCGAGGGCCCGCGCGAAGGGGGCGTAGACCGCGTTGAACGTGTTGAAGGCCGGAGGGGCTCCTCGAACCCCCGGGGACCGAGGACTCCAGGGAGTCCCGGGCCCCTGGAACCTCACAGGGCGGGGATCTCGATCGCCGGGCAGCGGTCCATGACCATGTCCAGTCCGGCCGCGCGGGTGCGGTCGAAGGCGGCCTCATCCACGACATTCAGCTGGAACCAGACGGCCTCCGCCCCCTTCGCGACCGCCTCGTCGGCGACCGCCCCCGCCAGCGCGCTGTTCACGAAGACGTCGACCACGTCCACCTTGAACGGGATCGCCTCCAGCCAGGGGTAGCCCTGCTCGCCGTGGACCGTCTCGGCCTTGGGGTGCACCGGGATCACGCGCTTGCCGTACCGCTGGAGCACCTCCGCCACGCGGTACGCGGCCCGGTCCTGGTTGTTGGACAGGCCCACCACGGCCCAGGTGTCACCGAGCTCGGTGAGGATCTTGCGGATGGTTGCCGGATCGCCGTACACGTGTGCCGCCTCCTGCTGCTGGTCCCGCTGCCTGTGACCGCCGAATGCCGTCAGCCCGATCAACAGAAAAGACGCATGTCGGATTCCCCGTAGGGTGGACGGGTGAAGGCAGACCAGTACGTGACGGTGGCCCGTGAGGGTGTGCACGAGTCCGAGATCAACCGCTCGCGGTTCCTGTGCGCGCTCGCCCCCGCGGCGACCGAGCGGGAGGCGCAGGAGTTCGTCGCCCGGATCCGCAAGGAGCACCCGACCGCCTCGCACAACTGCTTCGCCTACGTCATCGGCGCCGACGCCTCCGTGCAGAAGGCCAGCGACGACGGCGAACCCGGCGGCACCGCCGGTGTGCCGATGCTGCAGATGCTCACGCGCCGGGACATCCGCTACGCGGTCGCCGTCGTCACCCGCTACTACGGCGGCGTGAAGCTGGGCGCCGGCGGGCTCATCCGCGCCTACGGAGGGGTCGTCGGCGAGGCCCTCGACGCGCTGGGAACCGTCACCCGCCACCGCTACCGCCTGGCCACCGTCACCGTCGACCACCAGCGGGCCGGCAAGACGGAGAACGACCTGCGCTCCACGGGCAGGACCGTGATCGACGTGCGCTACGGGGCCGCCGTCGAGATCGAGGTCGCCCTGCCCGAGGCGGACCTGCCCGCCTTCGAAGCCTGGCTCGCCGACAGCACCGCCGGGAGCGCCACCCTCACCCCGGGCGGGGAGACCTACGCGGCCTGAGAACCGGCGGCGGCCCGTGGGACGCCGGGGAGGCGTTAGCGTAGAGGGGTTCAGGGTTCATCCAGCAGGGGGAAACGGTATGCGCGGCGGTGCCGGCGAGTGAAGTTCCTGCACACCTCCGACTGGCATCTGGGGCGGAGCTTTCATCGGGTGAACCTGCTCGGGGCTCAGGCCGTCTTCATCGATCACCTCGTCGAGACCGTGCGGGAGCACGAGGTCGATGCCGTGCTCGTCGCCGGTGACGTCTACGACCGGGCTGTGCCGCCGCTGCCCGCCGTGGAGCTGTACGACCGGGCCCTGCACCGGCTCGCCGATCTTGGTGTGCCCACCGTGATGATTTCCGGGAACCATGACTCCGCCCGGCGTCTCGGGGTCGGGGCCGGGTTGATCGGGCGGGCCGGGATCCACCTGCGGACCGACCCCGCCGGGTGCGCCGACCCCGTGGTGCTGGCCGACGTACACGGGGACGTGGCGCTGTACGGGCTGCCGTACCTGGAGCCCGCGCTGGTGAAGGATGAGTTCGGTGCCGGGAAGGTGAGTCACGAGGCTGTGCTCGGGGCGGCCATGGACCGGGTCCGGGCCGATCTGGCCGGGAGGGCACCGGGGACGCGGTCCGTCGTTCTTGCTCATGCCTTCGTCACCGGTGGGATGGCGAGTGACAGTGAGCGCGACATCGCCGTCGGCGGGGTCGAGGCCGTGCCCGCCTCTGTTTTCGACGGGGTCGACTACGTCGCCCTCGGTCATCTCCACGGCTGCCAGACGATCAACGATCGGGTCCGCTACTCCGGTTCCCCGCTCGCCTACTCCTTCTCCGAAGCCGATCACCGCAAGAGCGTGTGGGTCGTCGAGCTGGGTGGGGGCGGGGAGATCGTGAGTGCCGAGCGCGTCGATACGCCCGTGCCGCGCGGCCTGGCCCGGGTACGGGGTCCGCTGGAGGAGCTCGTCTCCGAGGGGGCGCACGGCCGGTACGCGGACTGCTGGGTGGAGGCCACCCTCACCGACGCCGTCCGGCCCGAGGACCCCATGGCCCGGCTCGCCGCGCGGTTTCCCCATGTGCTGAGCCTCGCCTTCGACCCCGAGGGCCGCACCGAGGACGGCGGCGGCTCCTACGCGCAGCGGCTCAAGGGACGTAGCGACCGGGAGATCGCCGAGGACTTCGTCGCCCACGTGCGCGGGGGCGGGGGATTCGCGGATGATGCCGAACGGGCCGTGCTCCAGGGGGCCTTCGACGAGGTCCGGGCCGAGGACAGCCGGCAGGAGACCCACCGATGAGGCTGCACCGGCTCCGCATCACCGCCTTCGGTCCCTTCGCCGAACCCCAGGAGATCGACTTCGACGCCCTCTCCGGCGCCGGGATCTTCCTGCTGCACGGTCCCACCGGCGCGGGCAAGACCTCCGTCCTGGACGCCGTCTGCTACGCCCTCTACGGGTCCGTGCCCGGCTCCCGGCAGGCGCCGGGCACCAGCCTGCGCAGCGACCACGCGGCCTCGGACACCCCGACCGAGATCACCCTCGAACTCACCGCGGGCGGGCGGCGCCTGGAGATCACCCGGCGCCCCGAGCAGGACCGGCCCAAGAAGCGCGGCACCGGCACGACGAAGGACAAGGCGCAGAGCTGGCTGCGTGAGTTCGACGGGGAGGGCTGGGGCGCGCTGAGCCGGTCGCATCAGGAGATCGGCGAGGAGATCGAGCAGCTGCTCGGCATGAGCCGCGAGCAGTTCTGCCAGGTCGTGCTGTTGCCGCAGGGGGAGTTCGCGCGCTTCCTGCGGGCCGACGAGGCGGCACGCGGCCGGCTGCTGGGCCGGCTCTTCGACACCCGCCGCTTCGCCGCCGTCGAAACCCTGCTCGGCGAGCGCCGCCGCGCCGCCGAGGCCAAGGTCCGCGCCGGTGACGAGCAGGTGCTGCACACCGCCCAGCGGCTCGCCCAGGCCGCCGGGGACGCCGCCGACCTGCGTGCCTGGCCCCTGCCCCGGCACCAGCCGGGCGACCCCGGGCTGGCCGGGGCGATCCGCGCCTGGGCCGCCGTCGCGCGCTGCTCCGCCCGGGAGCGGCTCACCGTCGCCGAGTACGCCCTCGCCGCCGTCGAGGGGCGCTACGCCGCCGCCCGGCGGGCCGCCGAGGAGGCGCGGGAGCTGGACCGGCTGCAGCGCCGGCACGCGGAGACCACCCGCCGGGCGGCCCTGCTCGCCGAGGCCGGTCCGGAGCGGGAGCGGGTGCGTGCCCTGCTCGACCGGGCCCGGCGCGGAGCCCTGGTCGCCCCCGCCCTGGAGCTGCGCGGAGCCGCCGCCGGGGCCCACATGGCCGCCGCGCACGCGGAGTCGGTGGCCCGGGCGGAGCTGCCGCCCCAGCTCGCCGAGGCGGGGACCGAGCAGCTGGCCGCGGTCGAGCAACGGCTGCGGGGCGATCTGGGAGCCCTCGGAGCCGCCCGCCGCGCCGAGCAGCGCAGCGCCGAGATCGGCCGCGAACGGGCCGACCTGGAACGGGAGTCCCGGGCCGCCGAGGAACAGCAGCAGGAGACCGCCGAATGGCTCGCCCGCTGGGAGGCCACCCGGACCGAGCTGGCCGGGCGCGCGGACGCCGCCCAGCAGGCCGCGACCCTGGCCGAGCAGCTCGCCGGCAAGCTGGAGCCTGCCAGGCTGCACCTGCACGCCGCCCGGCGGCGCGACGCCCTCGACGAGGACGCGGAGCAGGCCTCCGCTGAACTGCTCACCGCGCGCGAGGAGTCGGCCGCCGCCCGGGAACGCTGGCTCGAGCTCAAGGAGACCCGGCTGCGCGGGATCGCCGCCGAACTCGCCGCCGCCCTGGTGGCGGGAGAGCCCTGCACCGTGTGCGGGGCAGCGGAGCACCCCTCCCCGGCCAGGCCCGCCCCCGGTCACGTCGACCGGGCCGCGGAGGAGGCGGCGCACGCCCGCTTCGAGGAGGCCGAGGAGCGCAGGGCCGGCGTCGAGCGCAGGCTCGCCGCCGTCCGGGAGGCCCGCGCC
>NZ_JBEXPT010000184.1:0-8366 GCF_040612195.1 Streptomyces sp. NPDC006450
GAGGGCAGGTGGCCCTCAGGGGTATCCAGGCGCTGCGCGCCTGGGAGGGGAACCGCCTCGCTGCGCTCGGCGCAGGCCGCTTCGCGGCCCAGAGCTCCCCCCTTCGGGGGAGGGAGCACTCCGCTTCGCTCCGTGCCGAGGGCCTTTGGCCCTCAGGGATACCCCAGCGCTGCGCGCCCGGGAGGGAACCGCCTCGCTGCGCTCGGCGTAGGCCGCTTCGCGGCCCGGAGCCTGCTCTTCGAGCAGGGCGCACTCCGCTTCGCTCCGTGCCTGGGGCCTTTGGCCCCAGGGGTACCCAACCGCTGCGCGCCTGGGGAAGGAACCGCCTGGCTGCGCTCGGCCGGCCGCTCCGCGGCCCAGAACCCTGCCCTTCGGGCAGGGTGCACTCCGCTTCGCCCCGTGCTGAAGACCCTCGCTGTGTTCGGGCGCGTTGCTTGGAGACCGAGGGCTTCGGCTATGGGGGAAGCAGGACTTCGTCCTGAGGGCCTATGGCCCCCAGGAGCACCCTGTGCTGAGCATGGAGGAGCGAACCGCCTCGCTGCACTGAGCAGGCGTTGTTTAGAGGCCCGCAGCCAGCTCTTTGAGCAGGGTGCACTCCGCTTTGCTCTGTGCTGAGGGCTTTTGGTTCTCAGCAGTACCTCAGTGCTGCGTGCTTGGGAAAGGACCAGCTTCCCCGAGTTAGGGAGGGTCTCTTCGGGGCCAGGACGTCCCCTTTTTTCAAACCGGAGCCGAGGCAGCGGGTTGCCTAATGCCAGCCCCCTGCCTTGAGCGGTGTCTTCGACAGAACCGGGCAGAGACTGCCACCTCAAGGAGCCAGCCCTCGTCCACGAAACAGCCCGTAACTTGCACCCAGGCCTGCACCCTGAGCCAAGCCAAGAGCGACCTCCCACATCAGGCCCTGACCCTGAAGAAGCCGGCCCAAGCACAGCAAGGGCATTCAGCGGGAAGTCGGGCGGGCTGGAGCCTTTCCGTTTCCAAGTGTGCGGGGTCCTCGGGTTGAGGGTTTGGAATCGGCCATTTGGTTTCCTTGGAGGTTTCAGGGTGCTTGTGGGGGTGGGGGGTGGCCTTCGCAGTGGCGAAGGTTGGGTCTGAGGTGCTGCGGTGTGTGCCTGGGTGTGGAGAGTTGGTGACCTGGGGGTTTGTGTGGGGTCTTAACGGCGTTAACGGGTGGTGGGGCTTGGGGTGTTAACGGCGTTAATGGTGTCGTGGGGGGTTTGATTCAAAATGTTGTGTGGATAGAGACGGGAATCAGTCAGATTCTGCGGGGTTGTGGTTGGGGTGAGGGGTTGCAGTTGGGGTCGGAGGGGTTGGGTTTTTGGGACGTCAGGTGGTTCTTGCCTGCTGGTTTGGACGGCGTTGAAGGCTTGGGCGGGAGCGACCACCGGCCTATAGAAGGTACGGAGATGCGTCGTCGCAGGTCAGAGGGGGTGCGGGGGAAAAGATATGTCCCCTCAGGAGGGACATATCTCGGGGGTTGTGTCGCTGCTAGGGGGACACAACGGCTGCAAAATGTCAGTGGTACTGACGTAAAACGCGCTAAAACGTCGGTGGTGCTGACGTATTGGGGGAGATCTGTCTGCGAACTGGTGGTGGGGCGGGTGGGGTTGGCGGGGGAGGGGCGGGAGAGGGGTCCGGGAACGGTGTGGCTGAGATATGTCACCTGTGAGGGGACACAAGACACGCCGAACGTCAACGAGCGTGACACTTGTGTCACCCTTGTTGACATACTGATCTCCGCAGATCAACGGAGTGGAGAGCAGCCTCGTGTCATCAGAGCCACAGCGCCGCCGGGGCAATCCGGTAGGGACCCCGCGTCCCGATCTGCCGGTGGACGACGCGATCTCCGCGTGGAGTCAGCCCCTGGCTCCGGTCAAGGACCTGGACAGCCTCGCGAAGCGGTACCCGACGCGGAAGCTGACCCTGGACGGCGAGCGCAAGCCGCTGGAGTTCTACGGGACCGAGAATCAGCCGAATGCGTTCTCGATGGACAGCCTCGAGTTCTTCCTCGTGATCGCCCAGTACTTCCGGGAAGCGCTGCCCCTACGGCTGATCCTGCTGCTCATTGCCTGCCAGCGGGCGGGGGGGCGGATTCCACTTACCCAGGAGGAGATGGCTACCATCCTGGATGTCAGCCGGACGAAGACGTCGGAAGCTCTGCACACGGTGATGTCTCATGGGATCGTCTTCAAGGTGCGGCGGGGTGTGTATCAGTTCAACCCGCCCTACAGTTACCGGGTAGCGGAGTTCATCCCGGGTACCGAGATGACGGGTGAGTTCGTGAAGGTGGAGCAGCACGGGACCATTTCGCAGATTCGTAGCGATACGAGCTTGCCGGACCTGGTGCGCTTCCCCTCGCTGGACCACATGAGGCAGGCCATCGCGGAACTGCGGGCCGAACGGGCAAGAGAGCGCGCTGCGCGTCGGGTGAGCCGGACGAAGCGCACGGGAGAAGGGACGGCTCAGTGAGCACCTTGCGATTCGCTGCGGTCAACGCAGACGGGCTGCTCTCCGACCTCGACCTGCCGCCGGCGGCGTACCGGGTACTGCTGAAGCTGCGTTCGCTCAGTGAGCCCGGTGGGCGGATCCTCATCGACCAGGCGACGGTCGGCGGGATGCTGGACCTGAGCCGGCCGAGCGTGAACGCCGCGCTGAGGAGCCTGGAGCTGGCGAAGTTGGTCCGGAAGATCCGCAACGGGGTCTACCAGATCAACCCGATGCTCGCGGGGTACACCTCGTTCGAGGACGCTGTCGCGGCCGTGAACGAGATGGACGCGGAGGAGCGGCTGGACGCGCGGGGCTATGTGGCCAGCTACCACCGGGCGGTGGCGGCGTATCAGGACCAGCTCGCCGAGCAGCGCAAGAAGCGGGCGGCCCAGGCCGTCGCGAAGAAGGCG
Source organism: Streptomyces sp. NPDC006450 (assembly GCF_040612195.1). Classification (NCBI taxonomy): domain Bacteria; kingdom Bacillati; phylum Actinomycetota; class Actinomycetes; order Kitasatosporales; family Streptomycetaceae; genus Streptomyces; species Streptomyces sp. NPDC006450. The sequence continues at coordinate 2,895 of NZ_JBEXPT010000184.1, forward strand.
GCTGAATCGAAGCGGCGTAGGGCGCTGCACGCGGTGGGCTGAGTAGGTGGTGTTTGTAGGGCTTCTGAGGGGTGCTCAGGGGCCTTTGGGGGCCCCGGAGTACTCCGGGGCCCTTTGTGGTTTCTGAGGGGCTCAGGGGGGCGTGTGTGGGGTCGCCGTGGGCTTTCAGAAGTTGAGCTCTACGTAGTCGATGTCGGTGAACTCGACGAGGAGGCCCTGGGCGCGGGCGCCGTGGTCCTTGAAGTAGATCTCCTGGAGCCCTTCGGCGGTGATGCCGCGGAGCTGGGCCTCGGTGGCTCCGGCCTCGTGGGCGGTGAAGAGGCGGGAGGCGTACTCCGGGGGGAGGTGCTGGGTGATGCGGCGCATCCGGCCGTCGTCGGTCGTACCGGGGGCCGCGCTGAAGCCGAAGCGGGCGCGGGTTTCGATGATCAGGCCGGTCTGCCGCGCGGCCTTGGCGCGGGCGCGCTTGCGGACGAGGGGCTGCCAGCGGCGGCGTACCTCGCGCTCCAGGCGTGCGGAGAGGGCCGGCTTGGGCTGCTTGATCTGGTCCTTCACGTACCGCTCCACCGTGCGCCGGGAGATGGCGAGGAGGTCTGCCACGGCCTTGGTCGATTTGAGCTGTTTGACGAGGTACCGGATCTGGGCGCCCGCCGACTTGGGGATGGGGCGGGTGAAGTGCTGTTCGTCGGCGCGGTCGAGGCTGTCGCTGATCTCGGACATGGGTGGCTCTTACTCTCCGTCGGCCGCGGCGTCGTGGCCCTTGATGTGGCGGGCGGGGTTGTGGCGTTCGTCGAGGAGCTGAACGGCCCAGAGGAGGGGCTGGGTGCCCTCGTGCTTGACCATGCCCGGGCTGACGCCGAGGCGGAAGCCGCCCGGTAGGGGCTTGCCCTCGGGGGTGCGGGGGAGGAAGTCGAGGGGGCTGGGGCCGTCGGAGAGGTAGACCGCGCAGTCGGAGAGGACGGCGATGGGGTAGAGGTCGGCTGCTGTCGCGAGTTTCTGCATCTTGCGGTGCATGTTGACGCGGGCCGTGGAGATGACGGCGGCGCGGATGTCGGGGCGCCAGGTGGGGCGTTCGAGGGCGGGCCAGCTCTCGCCGGGGCGGTAGCCGGCGCCCTGCGGGCGTTCGCGGAGCTTGCCGATGCCGCCCTTGACGGTGGACTTGATCGCGGAGAGGACCGCGGTGTGCGGGGCGGGGTTGTCGGGGTCGCCCTTGTACTCCGCCATGGCCTGCAGGAACTCGGCGTCCGTGAGGGCCGCGTGGACGCCAAGGTCCGCCATCGTCGCCATGTAGGCGTCGCGCAGGCGGGTGTACCAGGCGTCGAGGTACGGGCCGTGCTCCGGGCGGAGCCAGGCCTCGGTGGGCCGGACGGCGAGGCCGAGCTCCTGGGCGTAGGCGAGGGTCGGAGTGGCGTACCAGGCGGGGCCGGTGGGAGGTAGGCCGTGCGGGGTGAACGGGCTGGGGAGGCGCGGGTCCAGAGCGGCGGCTTCGGCGGAGAGGTCGGCCAGCCAGCAGCCGGGGAGCTTCGGGTCGAAGCGGGGGCCGTCCGTGTGGACCGCGGGGCCGGTGCCGACGAGGAGGCGGTTGGCGGCAGCGGCGAAGGCCATGTTCACGTCGATGCCGACGGCGTGGGTGCGGGTGCACTCGGCGTCGCTGAGGAGCTGGGGGTCGCGGATCCAGTCGTACGCCTCCTCGTCGAGGACCTGGTCCGGCGTCCGCTGGTGGGAGCGGGGGTAGAGCGCCGCGACGACCGGGTGCTCGTCGGGGGCTTCCGGGGGAGCGGGGTCGACGGGGCGGGTGAGGGAGCCGGGGACCGGGGCGGAGACCCAGGTGTTCGTGGACTCGTCGCGGGCGGCGCGGGTGGGCGGGCGCAGCGCCGTCATCAGCTCCAGGCCCGAGACGGCGGTGGAGCCGCGGGGGGTGAGGACGCGGGTCGCGTACGAGGTGAGCAGCTCGGCGAGTTCCGGTGCGGGGAGGCCGGCGGTGTGCTCGCCCCAGGCGCGGGGGTCGAGGGCACCCCAGGGGAGGATCGCGAGCTGGACGCACTGGCGGCCGGTGGTGGGGGTGGCGGGGCGGTAGATGCGGGGCCAGGGGCCGAAGCCGCGCCGGGTCAGCTGCCATTTTGATCTGGTGAGCTGCTTGATGACCGGGTGGTCGTCGGGGAGGCGCAGGCCGCGGCGGTCTTCGAGGACCAGGGGGAGTCCGAGTGCCTCGGTGGCGGCGGGGGTGAGGACGAGGAGGGGGTCGCCGTCCTTGCCGTTGCGGTGGAGGCGGGGGGAGCGGAGGTTGGCGGCGGGGGAGAGGGCCCACTCGACGAGGGCGGGGAGGGTGGGGGTGGCGGGGGGTGTGAGGACTACGCCTCGGGCGGCGTGGGCCTTTCCCGTCCCGTCCAGTACGGCCAGGGGGCCGTTGCCCTCGAGGAGGGGTGGGGGAGTGGACTTGGCGGCACCCGCGCGGGAGGGGGGTCGGGTGGTGGCCGTGGGCGTCGGGGTGTGGGGGGTGCTGGGGGTGGGGGTCGGGCTGCCCTGCGGGGCTGTTGGCCTACCCGTCTCTTCCTGAGACCGGGGCTCCGGTTGCGGGGGTGTGGCTGCCGGGGCGGCGTCAGCGGTGTGGGGGGTGGCGTTAACGGCGTTAATGGGTGCGGCGCTGCCGGGGGTGGGCCCGGCGCCTTCGGCGCGGGGCTGGGCCGCGGGTCGGCCTGCGGCGGCCTGCGGGGTGTTAACGGCGTTAATGCCGTGGAGGTCTGCCAGTCCGTTGAGGAGGCGGGCGTAGGCGGCGCGCTTGGGGGGGCGGGGAGCCGTGCGGCCGGTTTCCCAGGAGGTGACCGTTTCGCGGCGGACGGCCAGGGCCTGGGCGATCTGGTCCTGGCTCAGGCCTGCGGCCTCGCGGAGGCGCTTGCGCTCGTCCGGGTGCGGGAGGGCGTCTTGTGCCGCGGCCTCTTCCAAGAGGGCATCGACCGCGGCGAAGAGCGTGGTCTGTTCGTTTTCGTGCACGTTGGGCATGGGCACCTCCAGGCGCAGCTTATGCGAACCGCACCATGGAACGCACGTGAAACACACGTGGGGGGGCGTGGTGGTCCGATCGGGCCAACGCCCCCTTCGTGTCGGGTGGGGTCTGCTTCGGGGTCGGATCAGATGCGGGTCAGGAGGAGTTCTGTCACTGCCTTCAGGTCGTCCGGGGTGAGGTGGGCGGTGAGGGCGTCCGCGATCGTGTCCGGGGAGTCCGCCGCGATGGTGATGCGGCGGGGGGAGGTCGAGGGGGAGGGGGAGGAGGGAGCGGTCGAGGGGGAAGGGGAGGGTTCGGGGGCAGGGGTTGGGCGGGTGCGTTGGCGTGGGGGGTTAACGGCGTTAACGGCTTCCTCCGCCGCGGAGGCCTGGTCCTCCTGGGGGAGGCGGCCGATGCGGCGGGCGGGTTCCACCTTGAGTTCGCCCGTCTCCACCTTGTCCTGGAGTTCCGGGGTGAGGTTGAGGAGGGTCAGGCGCTGGGAGACCCACGCCGGGGTCTTGCCGAGGCGTTTGGCGACCTGGGCCTGGGAGCCGTGGACCTCGACGAGTTCCTGCAGGGCGCGGGCCTGGTCCATGGGCGCCACGTCGACGCGGTGGACGTTGGCGATGAGCGCCGACTCCAGAATGTCCGCCGCCGAGGATGCGAGGGAGTCGTTGACGTGGATCTGCATGGTGCGAAGGCCGGCGCGCTGGGCCGCCGCCAGGCGGCGGTTGCCGTCGATGACCACGTACGGGGCGCGGCCGAGGCCGTCGGTGTTGCCGGGGTGGGCCTCCATGAAGGCCATGCGGGTGGCGACGGCCAGGGGCTGGAGCTGGCCCCGGACCGTGAGGGAGGCGGCCAGCTCGTCGAGCTCCGTGAGGTCCTCACGGAGGTTGAAGGGGTTGTGGGCGAGCGCCTCGATCGGCACCTCCGAGGGCGGGACCACACCGGAGGTGGGGGCGCCCGTGGCCTCGGCGATGGCCGCGCGGCGGGAACTGACGCCTACGGGCTGGGCGCGGGCGAAGGAGCTCGAGACTCCGAGTTTGTCGGCCTTGCTCATGAGATCTCCCTTGCGAGGGCGCGCAGGGCGACCGCCTGCTCGCCCTTGGGTGCGTAGACGAACAGCGGCTGCTTCACGCGGACCGCTTCGCGCTGTTCCTTGAGGTCGGGAACGATGGCCACCACGCGCGGGTCCTTTATGTCCATCCAGGCCTGGAGGGAGGAGGTCGCGATGTAGCCGCGTCGGCCGTCGTAGAGGTTGACGACGAGACCGAGGTAGTCGATGTCGAGGCTGAGGTCGTCGCGGAGGTCGTTGATCTGGGAGGTGAGCAGGTCGTAGGCGTCCGCCGAGGAGTCCTCCGCTTGAACCACGATCAGCGCGCCGGAGGCTCCCGGCTGTTCGGCGTCGCGGCGGCGGCCGTAGTAGATGGCGGCGTCCATGCTGAGGCCGAGGCTCGGCGGGCAGTCGATGAGGATGACGTCGTAGTCGGCCTCGACGGGGGCGAGGGCCCGCTCGAGTGCGGCCTCGCGGGCGCGGACGGTGGAGAGGCGGACGTCGAGGAGGAACGCGTCCGTGCAGGCCGGGAGGATGTGGAGGCGGTCGCCGAACTGCTCGTCCGGGATGGGGACGATCAGGTCGGCGAGGGGGCCCTTGGCCTCGCCGGCCATGTGGCAGGTGAGGCTGTCGCCGCCGATGGGCAGCGGCTGCCGGCCGAGCTGCTTGGTGAGGTGGCCCTGGGGGTCGAAGTCGACGAGCAGGACGCGCATGCCGAGACCCGGCAGGTCTTCCAGGTCGACGGGAGGGGCGGACGCGGTGGCCTCCTGGCCCGTCTCGTCTCCGTCCTCGACGGCCGAGAGGCGGGCCAGTTGGCGGGCCACGCGGACCGGGTGGAGGCTGTCGGGGTCCTCGGCGAGGGCTTCGGCGGTGCCGGCGGTGATGGCGGTCTTGCCGACACCGCCCTTCTGGTTGCACACCACGATGCGGCGGACGACCGAGGGCCGCTTCACGGTGGGGGCCGGGTTCATCTCCAGCCAGAGGGAGACGGCTTGGGCGAGTCCCTGGATGAGGGAGACCCCGCGGTGCTTGGAGTCGGTGCGGAAGGACTCCCACTGGCCGGCGGGCAGCCAGGTGGAGAACGATTCGGCGCCGGAGGTGTCGACGGGGGAGGGGGAGGAGGCGAGCGCGCTCCAGTGGGCGATGCCCTGGTGGACGGCGTCCTGGATGTCCACCCGCAGCTGGGCGGTGCGGATCTTGAGTTCCTGGCGGAGCCACGGAGGGAGTTTGGAGACGACCTTCTCACGGTCGCTCGCTGACGAGGGTGAAGTCATGCGAGGGACTTTACTAACGTTCAAGGGTGTTCGTGGGCGCCACGCTTGAGTTTTGCTAACGAAGTGGTGTGGATCGGCCGGGAAGTGCCCCCAGGGGGGTGGGGTATGGGACAGGGCGGCCTCGCACACGCCGTGGTGAGCACCCCCGTGGTTCACCACGG
>NZ_JBEXPT010000185.1:0-8327 GCF_040612195.1 Streptomyces sp. NPDC006450
AGGGCGGCGGCGGCCGCCAGGACGGATCCCGCCCGTAGACGGCGTGCGGAACTGCGAGTGATGCCCATGGTGGTGCTTTTCCTTCGGACTCGGCCGGCAGCGGACTCCCCCTCCTGCCGGTCCAGGCTAGGCCGTCCGACCCAGCGGCGTCCTCCCCCGATCGGCCGAGCGCCTTCGTGCCCCGCCGGGTCCCTTCCGTGGTCGAAAAGCCGGGTTTTCGGATCTCGCCGGTCGATCAAGCGGACCAATGGGCATGCACGGAGTGGGTGGGCGTGGTGGGATCGGCCGGGTGAAGGATCCCTTTGGTTGTGACGAGCCGGCCTTCCTGGCATGTGCCGGGACCACGGACCGTGCGGCAGCGCGCCGCTTTGTCGCCTCACGGGCCGCCGACGCGAGCGAGCTGGCGTTGCTGCTGGACATGCTCGGGCTGCTGCCCGAGACCGATCCACGCCCTGAGCGGCGCGGGCCACGGCTCAGCCCGCCCTGAGGCTGAAGCCGCCGGCACGGCCCGGATCACCCGTGGGTGATCCCTGTCTCACCGCCGTCCGGGCCGTAGCGGGGCGGGCGCCCGTATCGCGCCCCGCCCGGCGGTGCATCAGGGTCAGTCGGGGGTCAGCTGCACATAGGGCCGCTCTGGGCGTCCGTGACGGCCCCGTCGAGCTTCTGCAGGTCCGGGGTGAGCTCGGTGAGGGCCTCGGCGCCGGTGGTGTCGCCGGGCGGGTTCTCGTACGGCTCCCTTCACGTCGTCGACGGCGGACTCGACCGCGTCCTTCTGGGCGGCCGAACGGCAGATGGCCGTGAGGTTGCGGGCACCTGCGGGCGCCTGCGGGCACGGTGCTAGCGTGCGGACATGCGCACCCCCATCGGGCCGTTCGACAACGCCGTGCCCGCGCCCGATTGCCTCGCCGAGCTCACCGCACCCGTGGCACGAGCGGTCGGCGACTGGCGGGGAGACGTACCCGCCGCACAGATCCTCTACGTCGACACCGACCCGGCCATCGCCGACACCGCCGCCTTCGTCGCGCACTTCGGCCAGGAACTGCTGGACCAGTCGGCGAACTGCGTGGTGGTGGCCGCCAAGCGCGGCGGCCGGACCACCCTCGCGGCCTGCCTGGTCCCCTCCGCCGCCCGGGTCGACGTGAACGGCGCCGTCCGCCGTCATCTGGGGGCGCGCAAGGTCTCCTTCGCCTCGATGGAGACGGCCGTCGAGCTGACGGGCATGGAGTACGGCGGCATCACCCCGCTGGGGCTTCCGGGCGACTGGCCACTGCTGGTGGACACGGCGGTCCGCGACATGCCGTACGTGTTGATCGGCAGCGGGCGCCGCCGCGGGAAACTCATCGCGCCCGGGAAGCTGTTCGCGGAACTTCCCGGCGTCGAACTGATCGACGGCCTCGCCATCTGACGGGCTGGTCCAGGACCCCTCACGCGGAGCACCGACCGGTCCCGTGGGCCCGGTCGGGACTCGCATCTCCACGCCTCTGCGATCTCGTGCCCGGGAGCGCGAGGAACCTCCGCACCCCGATGGCCTGTTCTTCCATGACGAACGCTCACATCCACGCGGTGCGGCCGCTCTTGGTGGGGTGGCCGCTCGCCGGGTGAAGGGCGGCCCCCGTCCGGCGTCGCCGGGCAACGGGGGCCGGATCACTGCGCCAAGTCGGGAGAGATCTTCGCAGCGTGCAGGGTGAGCCGGCCGATCCGGGTTTCGTGACTGGTCGCCGTCGTACTGTGGTCGGTGATCTCATCCGGCCTGGCGTCACTGAGGTACCACGTGGTGAGCGGGGCGGCCGCCGACCCGGGCCGCACCTCCTCGATCTTGACGTGGCTCGTCTCGGCGGAGGCGTGCGCGGAAAGGGCCCAATCCTGCGCGCCGGGGACGTCGGTGAGGACGCAGTCCTCGAGGACGATCATGAGTTCCTGACCCGGCAGACCGAGGTCGCCCTGGGGGCCCAGACCCGTAACGGCACCACAGGTGAACCGCTCTCCTCGAACGGTGACGTAGTAACTGCTCTCGGCGTTCGCAATCGATTCGTTCATACCCCGCACCTGCCCCGCGCGCGTCCTCCCAGACACGAGTCAGAGATCCGCGCGGGTGGCGGACTGGGCCGCCCGTACCGCGACGTTGATCGCATCCTCCACGAGCGTTTCCGCCGAGCGGTCATCCCCGGTCAGTGTCCAGCCGCACACGGCCGCCCGGGCCAGCGCGGCCGGGGCCGCCTTGGCGCGCCCGGTCCGATGGGGCAGAAGGGTGCCGAGGAGAAGGGCGTCCCCGGTGTCGAGCGCGACCCGGCACAGTACGGCCGCACGCAGCCCGCTGTCCTCGGGGAGCACGACCATGGCCGCTCCGATGACGGCGTCCCGGACGCCCAGGGCGCGGATCAGGAGCGAGGAGGAACCCTGCTCTGACAGGCCGCACGGGCGGGCCAGCACCTCGGGCCGGCAGGCGACCGCCACGCCGTACCCGAAGCTGGCCGCACCCATCACCCGTGCCGCTGTGGTGCGCATCCGCGATCGTCAGCTCGCGTCGTCGTGATCCCGGGTCATCGTCCGCTCCTGCATCCTTCGCAGTTCCTCGGGGCTCTTGCCTGCGACCGGCTTGCTGGCCTCGGGATGTACCGGGTCCGGACCCGGGTGCTCCTGCGCATGCTCCTTGCGGTCCTTGCCCGGCTCCTGGCGCTCGTTCTCCTTGTCCTGCACGGCTTCTCCTCCCATCGGGCCCACCGGGGCGACGGTCCTGTCCCCCGCGCCTACCCGTACGGCGGAGCCGTAGACGGCTGGGGAGGAGGCGGTTCCGGCGCATGGCAGGCGTCCCGGCCGCGTAGTGACGGGGGGAGCCACTACGCGGCTCGGGCCGCTCGGGAGCCTCGCGCCGCTCACCGCCGCGGACTCCCATGTCCACGCTTATGGCCCGTTCTCCGCGGCCGAAACCGAAAGGGCGGCCGAAATCCGAAAGAGCGCGATCCGTCGCGGAGCGAGTTGCCGTATGCCGGCGCAGGCGGGCGCCCTCATGCCGGTTCGACAGGCAGCCACAGTTCGCAGGTCGCGGTGCTGAAGTCGTCCGCGCGCTCGAGGACCGCGACGATCGAGGGGCCCGACCGCAGGCGCCAGGGGTTGGACGGGAACCAGTCGGTCGCCGTCGCACTCCAGGCAGTCTGCAGTGCTTGGGGATGCGGTCCGGTGGTGCGGAAGACCGCCCACCTGCCGGCGGGCACGTCGATGGCGTCGAGGTCGTCGGGCGCAGACGTGTCCCGGGAGACGGCGACCCCGTGCAGGTAGGTCAGTTCGCTCCCCTCCGCGGCGTCGGGGTCGAGGTCGTCGCAGACCTGCAGCAGGCCGGCCGGTTCGGTGTCGCCCAGGGTCTTCAGCCGGTGGTGCTCCGTCTGCGGCAGTGCGGTGATGTGCTGCTGGATGTGCGGGTTGACGCCCTGGTGGATGAGCGGGACCCGGGCTGCGTGTCCGACCAGCTGGAACGCGGGGCGGTCGACGAGGCGGGTGTCCATGGGGATGCTCCCTTCGACGGTCAGGCGGATCCTGAGCCGTGGTTGTGTGCGGAGGGGGCCTCCGTCGCGCCGGACGTCACGGGGCCCGGCGCCGTGGACCGCACGGAACGCGCGCCCGAACGCCTCGGTCGATCCGTACCCGTGCCGGACGGCGATGCTCAGCAGATCGTCCTCGCCGCGGACTACGTCGGCAGCGGCGACGGTCATGCGCCGCCGGCGTACGTACTCCGACAGCGGCATGCCCGCCAACGACGAGAACATCCGTCGCAGGTGGTACTCGGTCGTGCCGGTTTCGCCGGCCAATCCGTTGACGTCGAGCTCCTCGGCGAGGTGCTCCTCGACGAGATCCACCAGCTGGTTGAGTGCCGAGATCACGCGGCCTCCTCTCGATGTCCACCTTGCCGGAACACCCCCCGGCCTGACCCGACCGCTGCGATCCGATCCGATCATGCGCCCGGCTGTCAGGAGTCGGCGTGCCCTGGGTACTGCCGTTGTCGGAACGGGAATACCTTCCGTACACGGTCCACCGCGTCCTACCGCCTTGGATTGAAGGGATCCTCCGTATGCCTCCAGCCGCCCCCCGGCCAATGGACCCACCCGCCCCTGCCGCCCCTGCCGCTCCGGCCGACGAACGTGCCCGGGCGCTGCGGGGCGAGCCGATCACCGCGTGGGCCATCGGGATGTTGATGGCGATGACGCCGTGCACGGCCCGCGATGCCCGCCGGATCCTGGCGGCTGCCGCCGACCTCGCGCACAGCACCACCGACGGCCTGGCCGCCGCCATGGTCGCCGGCACCCGTGGGGAGCGGGTACCGGCCCACGTGGAGCGCGCGGTTCGCCGCGCGGTGGAAGCGGCGCGCACCCCCGGTGTGCCGAGCCGCCATCCCGTCGGCCTCATGCCGGCCCGGGCACGGACCGAGGAGGTCTTGACCCGGCTGCGCGGTCAACAGGCCCGACTCGCGGCCCGCCCCGACGATCCGGCCGAGCGACGGGCCATGGACGACGCCGCGTACACCCTGTGCGTTCTCATGGGGCGGCCCACCGTGCACATGGCGGTTCTGGCCGCCCTGGAACACCTCGCCGCGCCCGTCACGTGACGGACGTCCGCCGACAGCGCCACCTGGCCCGTCCTGTTGGCCCGTGGGAGGCTGGAAGGAAAGACGGGTCGCGGCACCCGGCGCGACCCCGGCCACACCGCATGGACTCCGTCATGACCCTGCACCCCTTCCACGCCTCCCGCACCGTGCCGAAGGCGCTCGTGTGCGCCACCCTCGCCGTCTTGCTCGCCGCACCGGCGGTGGCCGCTCCGACCGATCAGGATCAGGGCCCCCCTCGGGCGGTCGCCCGTGTGCAGGAGGCCGTGCTGTCGATACCCGCCATCGGCGTGTCCGACCTGGCCGTGATCCCCTACGAAGGCAGTCCTGATGACGCTCCGGGCACGCTGATCCAAGATCGGGGCGTGGCAGCGAGCCCGTACGGGCCCCGGGGAGGGGTCGGCCCCGGAGACGTGGGGAACTACATCGTGACCGCCCACCGCATCACGGCCGGAGGCCCCCTGTGGTCGCTGCCCTCGCTGGAGAAGGGTGCGTCCGTGTTCGTGACCGCCGACGGAGTGCGGTACGAGTACGTCATCACCACGACACGGACGACGTCCTTCCGGTCGCAGGCCTCCATCGACGCGCAGCGGGCGGCGGTCCCCGGATCTCCGGGCACCGCCCCGACGCAGGCAATGATCACCGTGAGCACCTGCCTGACGCCGGAGGACAACGCGGCCGGCAACTTCTGGCGTGACGCGCAGAACAACCCGGAACACCGCCTCGACAAGATCGGTGTCCTCACCGCGACGGAGCCGCAGAAGCAGTGAAGGGGGTCGGGGCGACGAATCGACCCCGACTGCGGCGGCCGTGGGGGCTGCTGGAAGCCCCGGCCCGAAGTCTCTGCCAGGGAAGGCGCCTGCCCCCGCCTCGCATGGCCGTCCCCTGTCGTCCCTGACCGTCCCTGTGCGCCTTCGACCGCCCTACTCGGGTTCGGTTGCTGCCTCGCGGGCCGCGAGCTGACCCTGGACGAACGCGTCGGTGTCGGGCGAGTACGGGCCACCGTGGTCGAAGAGCAGATCCGTGATGCGCCGCCATTCCGCGACGGCGGCGCGGGTGGCATCGTCGGCGTTCTCCAGAGCGCCCGATGCTTCCTCGGCAGCAGCCTCCGCGGCTTCGAGCGCCGACTCGGTGTCGTGGTGGGTGAGGCCGGTGGCCTGCTCCCGCACGTGGGCGCGTGCCGCGCGCTCCGCGTCGGAAGGGGTGTGCGGCTCGTTCGCTGCGTCCTCGGTCATCGTGGTTCTGTCCCCTGCTTCCCTCTCGGCGGCGGGGCCCGGGCGTTGCGAGTGGGTCCCGCCCGGCCCACCACGTCCCGGTCACACCGTGGAGGACGCCCCAAGCGTACGAACCCTGACCGTGCCCCGTCCGTGTCCCCGTACACCTCGTACCGCCGGCGCGCGAGGACCCGTCCGTGCCCGGGGCGCCGCGCCGGCCCGCACGGGCGGCCCGCCGCGGACGGCCTGGGAGGCCCGGGCTCCGTCGGCCGGGCCGCCCGGGTGAGCCACCTCCGGCGAGCGCAGGGGGCGCAGGAAGGCCTGCACGCCCGCGATGATCTCCTGGTTGCCGCTGAGGCGGTGCACCGTGGAGACCTGCCCGTGCCTCCGCCTCCCGTCCGCACGCCCGGATGGCCCATGACTCCGGCCCGGTGCGGGCCGGCATGAGCAGGCGTACTCAGGTCGGCGGAAGCGGCAGCGGACGTGGCGGCAGCCGAAGTGCGAGCCCCGACCGTTTGGGACGCGATGCGCGGGGCACACGGCACAACGTCACGATGGACCACAGAGGGAGGGATCGTGTCCGGACTCTTCGCCAAGATAAGGCAGTTCAGCCGTAGTTCGCAGGGGCAGCGGACGATCGCATCGGTACGGCGTGCGGCTTCCGACCCCCGTAAGCGGGATCAGGCCCGCGGACTGCTCAAGCGCCTTCGGGGCAAGCACTGACCCCGGCCCCCGGAACATCAGCGCCCGCAACGCCCCTCAGGTACGGCGTGCGCAGGTCCAGGCCCCCATGCCCTGGATCTTGGCGAGTCTACGCGCCGTGGCGATCTGCTCCGCCTTCGTGGCGAGGTCGGCGCGCGGCGCGTACTTGCGGCCTCCGGCCGCCTTCCAGCTCGACTGGGTGAACTGCAGCCCGCCGTAATGGCCGTTGCCGGTGTTCGCCCGCCAATTCCCGCTGGATTCACATCGGGCGATGGCATCCCAGTTGGGGTTCGGTTTGGAGTGGACCGCGGCGGCGTGTGCCCCGGAGACATCCAGTAGGGAGATGACTGTCAACATGACTGCGGATAGCAGCAGTTGACGACTCCTGCTCTGACTTCTCGCGTCCTTCCGATGGCGTGACATCAGTCCTCCTTCGCTGTTGGAGCGGACCTGCCGCGAACAGCGGGCGGGCCCGCGTACGACCGCCTTCCGGCCGTGGCCACAGCACAGCACGGACCGGCCTGCTTTCAGCGGCACTTACCGTCGGAGAAGGGACGACTCCACCCGAACGGACGCTCTACGGACCTCCCCGAACGGTGACGCGGATGGCCGGACCGGCGTGCGCCCGCGGCCCGCCGAAGGGTCACGGAACGCGCCTGACCTGCGTGAAGTGCCCGCCCACGAAGCGCGCGTCCACGTGGCCGGGGTCGAGTTCGCCGTGCTCGGCCAGCAGCTCCGCCGCGTACGACTCCGCGTCGTCCTGCGGCACGTAGCCCAGGGCGCGGGCAGTATCGAGGTTCCACCAGGCACGGGTGTTGGCGCTGATCCCGTGGACCACGGTGTGGCCGACGCCGGGAGCGGTCAGGGCGGCGTGGACCAGCCGGGCGCAGTCGGCCGGGCTCAGCCAGGTCGACAGCATCCGCACCGTGCGGGGACGTTCGAAGCACGAGCCGATGCGTACCGAGACCGTTTCCACGCCGTACTTGTCCGCGTACAGGGAGGCCAGGCCCTCTCCGAACGCCTTGGAAAGCCCGTAGTAGGTGTCCGGGCGGACCGGCAACTCCGCACCGGCCGGGAGGGGGTCGCCGGTGAGCGGGACGAATCCCTCGACGTGATTGCTGCTGGCGAAGACAACGCGGCGTACGCCTTCCGCCCGTACCGCCTCGTAGAGGTGGTAGGTGCCGCGGATGTTGGCGTCGAGGACGGCCTCGAAGCTGTCTTCCAGGGAGATCCCGCCGAGGTGCACGACGGCGTCCACTCCGCGTACCGCCTCCCGTACGGCGTCGGTGTCCCGCAGGTCGAAGGTGAGGCAGTGCGGTCCCCCCGCCCCGTCGACCGGCACGATGTCCGCGAGTCGCAGCGTGTAGCCGTAGGCGGGCAGGAGCGGGCGCAGCAGGGTGGCGACACCGCCCGCGGCGCCGGTCAGCAGGATGGTGCGGGGACGGGTCATGCGCGGAACTCCTTCGCCAGGGCCGCGAGCAGCGGCAGTCGTTCCCTCGAGAGCAGGCCGAGGTGGTAGAGGCTGAGCCGGGTCGCTCCGGCGGCGCGCAGCCGCCGTACGTGGGCCGGCAGCGCGGCCGGGTCGGTGGGGGGCTGGGCGGTGACGTACGCGTTGACGGGCAGCCCCGACTCGGCCGCCTGCCATACGAGTTCGGCGCTCTCCGGTCCGGTGGGCCAGCACGGCACGAGGAGGGCGTCCACCTGTGTGCCGGCGCGTGCGGTGAGCCCGGGCGCCGGGCCCGGCGCCCGCGGGGCGGGGGGGGCGTGCGGGGTCGGCTCCGCCCCGCGCGGGGTCGCCGCAGCGGCGTCCGGGACAC
>NZ_JBEXPT010000186.1:0-8232 GCF_040612195.1 Streptomyces sp. NPDC006450
GCCGGGTGCGTCAGTGGTGGCCGCCCGCGTGCAGATGGACGGCCGGCGACACCACCAGGGGCCGCACCATGTGCTGCTCGTGCTCCAGCATGTGGCAGTGGTGCACGCCCCTGCCGACGACGGGGAACCGGACCGCCACGGTGACCAGTTCGCCCAGCGTGGCGTTCGGCGTGATCAGGCCGGCCGTACCCACCCGGATGACGTCCTTCTCCCCGAGCTCGTGCGCTTCCAGCGTCCCCGCGGCCTTGAACGCGATGGGCTTGGCCGAGCCGCGGGTGACCCGGTGGAAGCCGGTGATGTCGTAGCTCTCGCGGGACAGCACCTGGAAGTGCGACAGGTGGATGTGCATGGGGTGCGGGGACGCGGCCAGGTTGAGGTACTTCCAGATCTCCACGCTGCCCAGCGCGGCGGTGAAGGTCTTCCCGTCGTCGTACGCCATCGCCGTCCTGCGCAGCGTCTTGACGACGCCCTCGGCGTCCTGGACCTGGACGATCCCGGGGGACGGGAACGCGATCCCCGCCGGATCGACCTCCTCCATCTCCCACAGCTCGGGAATGTTCGTCGAGCCGGGACCGACCACGACCACCCACCGCGGGGCGAGGTCGTGGGGCAGGTCGTGGTGGGTGAGCCGCTTGAAGGTGGGCGAGAGGACCTCCGGCAGCACGGGCCGGCCGGACGGCCGCTGGTCCGCGACGCGGAACTGCATCACGTCGGGCTCCAGCAGGTCGTTGAGCTTGTTGGAGGCACCGGGCGTGATGCCCTCCAGCGTGTTGACCAGCTTCAGGGCCCGCCCCCGGAACGCACTGAAGTCGATCATGACGTCCACGCGCTCGCCGGGGGAGAGGTTCAGCGCCCCCTCGACCGTCAGCGGCTTCTCGACCAGGCCCTGGTCGGTCCCGATCACCCGCAGCGCCCCCGGGACGGGCTGGCCGTCCGCCAGCAGCATCAGCCGGTAGATGCGGGAGTTCGCGCCGTTGACGATCCGGAACCGGTACCAGCGCGGCGCGACGTCCAGGTACGGCCAGACCACCCCGTTGACCAGGGTGTACGGGGCCGAGTGGGTGCGCATGAGGCGCTGCGGGCCGATCATCTCCACCTTGTGGACCAGCCGCCCGACGAGGGCACCGGACTCGTCCACGTCGAAGTTGCGGTCGCTGAGGAACAGCGGCACGTCGCGGGCGCCCTCGGGCAGGTCGAGCGCCTCCTCCTCCTCGTTGCGGGAGAGGAACATGCCCGCGAGCCCCGCGTACACGCTGAAGCGGCTCACGTGGTGGGTGTGGTCGTGGTACCAGAGCGTGGTCGCGGCCTGGGCGTTCGGATAGGCCGACAACTGCACGTCGCCCGGGCCTATGAGGTTCTCCATCCAGCCGTCGTTGCCGCCGCCGGTCAGCATGCCGTGCAGGTGCACCGCGGCCCACGGCTCCAGGTCCGGCACACCGGCGACCGCCTTGGTCCCCGCCGTGCCGGGGTAGTTGGTGAGCGGGTCGGGCGCGCGGCCGGTGGGCGAGTCGAAGTCGACCGCCTTGACGGGGATGTTGCCGGTGAGCTGGTTCTCCCAGACGACCCGCAGCGGACGCCCGCTGACCGTCTTGATCGTCGGGCCCGGGTAGGCGCCCTCGTACGTCCACATCGTCACCGGCGGCATCTCCGAGTGCACGGTGACGTCGGCGGTGCGCATGCGGACGGTCAGCTCGTCGTGGTCGCCGCGGTCGCGCGGGCGCAGCACCGGCGGGATCCGCAGCGGATCCTTGAACTTGGTCAGCTTCAGCTCGGGCGCCGACTGCTCGGGTCCGCCGGCCGTCGCGGCGGCGGCCGCACCGTCCGACTTGAAGAAGGGGCCGGCGGTCACCAGGGCGCCCAGGCCGGCCACGGCGCCGTAACGCAGCATCGTGCGGCGGTTCGGCCCGGATGGCTGGAATGTTTCGGAGGCTGTGGGATCCATTCGCCCGAGGCTAGGGGCGGCCGCTCTCGTCGAACTCGTGCTCGGCTCTAGGACGTGCCCCGGCCGGGCCCGGTACCGGTGGACGGCCCCGCCACGTCGCCAGGGCCGTCCGGGGGCGGATCTCAGACCGCGATCGGCTCGCTGTCCCGGTTGATGAGCGTCGCGTAGTGGCCACCGCGCAGGATCAGCTCGTCGTGGGTACCGCGCTCGGAGACCCGGCCCCGGTCCAGCACGATGATCTCGTCGGAATTGCGGACGGTCGACAGCCGGTGGGCGACCGTGATGGTGGTACGGCCCACGCTGGCCGCGTCGATGGCCTTCTGCACGGCCTGCTCGGTCTGGGTGTCCAGGGCACTGGTCGCCTCGTCGAGTACCAGGATCGGCGGGTCGCGCAGGATGGTGCGGGCGATCGCCAGCCGCTGCTTCTCGCCGCCGGAGAACCGGTACCCGCGCTCGCCGACCACCGTGTCGTAGCCGTCGGGCAGCAACATCAGGTAGTCGTGGATGTGGGCGATCCGCGCCGCCGCGAACAGCTCCTCGTCGGTCGCGTCGGGCTTGGCGAACCGCAGGTTGTCCGCGACCGTGGCGTGGAAGAGGTACGTCTCCTGGGAGACGACGCCCACCGCGGACGTGAGCGTGTCGAAGGACAGGTCGCGCACGTCGACCCCGTCGATCGTGACGGAACCGGACGTGACGTCGTACAGCCGCGGGATGAGGTAGCTGAGCGTGGTCTTTCCCGAGCCGGTCTCTCCGACGATCGCGAGGCTGCGGCCCGCCGGCACGGTCACGTCGACGCCGGCCAGCGTCGGCTGCTCCGTTTCCGCGTAGGAGAAGCCGACCCCCTTCATGCGCACCTCGCCCCGCAGGACGGCCGGCTCGACCGGCCGCTCCGGCTCGGCGATGTCCACGGGCAGGTCGAGGTACTCGAAGATGCGGCCGAACAGCTCGAGGGAGCCCTGGATCTCGATCCCGACGGTCAGCAGCCGCTGCGCCGGGCGGAACAGGCTCTGCTGGAGCGAGGTGAAGGCGACCAGGGAGCCGATGGAGATGGCCATGTGGCCGTTGTTCGAGGTCAGCCCCGATACCCAGTAGATCACCGCCGGCATGGAGGCGATGACGATCCAGATCGTCGACTGGTACCACAGGCCCGCCGTGGTGACGCGCACCTCGACGTCGGTGAGCTTGCGTGACTGCTTCGCGAAGTCGTCGGTCAGGGACCGCGAACGGCCCATGGTGTGGCTGAGCAGGATCCCGCTGATCGACAGCGACTCCTGCATGGTCGAGGACAACCCGGCGAGCTGGCCCTGCCGGTCCCGGGTGATGTTGCGCCGCTCGTTGCCGACGCGACGGCTCACCAGGGCGAACGCCGGAAGCATGAGCATGGACGCCAAGGTCAGCCGCCAGTCGAGCAGGAACATGGCGGTCGTCGAGGCGATGACGATCGTGATGTCGGCCAGCAGCGCCGTGGCCGTGGTCGTGATGGTGACCTGCATCCCGCCGATGTCGTTGGCGATGCGCGACTGCACCTCGCCGGTACGGGTGCGGGCGAAGAAGGCCAGCGACATCCGCTGGAGGTGCGCGTACACCGACGTGCGCAGGTCGTGCATGACGAGCTGGCCCACCGTGGCCGACACGTGCGTCTGCCAGACGTTGAACGAGCTGGTGGTGACCGACACCATGATCATGCCGAGGGCGAGCAGGGACAGCAGCCCCAGCCTGTCCTGCGGCAGCGCCGTGTCCATGACCTCGCGGATCAGGAACGGGTTGATGAGGGAGACCAGGGAGGAGCCCGCGACCAGGAACACGACGGACAGCAGCTGCCTCCGGTACGGGCGGAACAGCCCGAGGATGCGTCGCACCTGGCTGTCTTTCGTCAGTGCCTGGGGACGCGTACTGCCCGAGCTGGCGCTGCTCACCCTGGCCTCCTTCTCTTGTGGTCAGTTCCAGTCGACGGAACGCGGGACGACGGCGGAGTCGAAGCCGCCGGGGCCCCGCGCCAAAGCGAGAGCCGTGGACACGCTCATGTGCCGCGGCGTGGTCACCGGATCCGGTCCGTGCCTACTGCAGCTGCCTGACCAGTGCCGCCCATTGGGCGAGCTCCGCTTCCGACAGCGGTGGCGGGCACGGTTGGCCGGGCCGGTCGCCGGTCAGGGCGGCGGATTCCCTCCAAGCCCAGGGGGGATACATGCCGTTCCACGCGAACCCCGTCCACATCAGGCCTTCACCGAATCTCTTCCAAAGGGCTCGCAAAGCGGACCTGGGCCTCGCGCCCATGTCGATCTCCATTCGCAGGGGAACCGCCCCACGCCATCTTGAGCAACGCTGCTCAACAGGACATCGGGACCGTGTCGAGTTCCGCTGGAGGACGAGGCCTCAGCGCGCGGCCAGCAGCCCGCGGCTGCGCAGCACCCGGCGCTCCAGCGGGCTGAAGAACAGCAGGTCGATGGCGACGCCGACGACGAAGATCAGGGCGATGCCGAGCACCACGCCCGGCATGTCGGAGAACTCCCGCTGGTTCTGCAGGTAGCGGCCGAGGCCGAGCCCCAGATCGGGGGAGGAGGCGATGAGCTCGGCGGCCATCAGCGACCGCCAGGAGAACGCCCAGCCCTGCTTCAGCCCGGCCAGGTACCCGGGCAGGGCCGCGGGCAGCAGCACGTGCCGGGCGCCGCGCATGCCGGTCGCACCGAGCGTGCGGCCGGCCCGCAGGAACAGCGGCGGTACCTGGTCGACCCCGCCGATCAGGCCGTTGGCGATCGAGGGCACCGCGCCCAGCAGGATCACGGCGTACATGGCCGAGTTGTTGATGCCGAGCCAGATGACCGCGGCGGGCACCCAGGCGACCGAGGGCAGCGACTGCAGGCCCGCCAGCACCGGCCCGATGGCGGCCCGTATCGGCTTGACCTGGGCGACGATCAGACCGATCGGCGTACCGATCGCGACGGCCGCCAGGAAGCCCGAGATGCCGCGCCAGAGGCTGGTCCAGACGATGGAGAACAGGGTGCCCTCGTCCCAGAGGACCGTGAGCGCGTGCCACACCTGGGCCGGACTCGGCAGCTTCTCGGGGCTGGTGACGTGCAGGCTGTAGGCGAGCTGCCAGGCACCGACGACCAGGACGAGGGCCAGGACCGGCGGCAGCACCTTCGCCCTCAGCACCTGGCCGGACGAGGCGCGCTGCGTGTGGCCGGTCTCCAGCGCGTCGAGGCCCGCCCCCAGCGTGTCGAGGCCGGCCCCCGCGCCGTCGCGGCGCAAGGCGCGGTCGCTCACCGCGGGCCGGGTGTCAGTGCTGGACATGGCGGCGGATCTCCCCACGCAGGTGCTCGGTGATTTCGATGGACAGCGCCGCGACCTCGGCGGACTCGCCCCGCAGCGAATGCGGCAGGTCGACGCGCCACTCCCGGGCGATCCGGCCGGGCCGGGACGACAGCAGGACGACGCGCTGGGCGAGCCGCACGGCCTCTCTGACGTTGTGGGTGACGAACAGCACGGTGAGTTTGCGCTCGTTCCAGATCCGGGTGATCTCCTCGTGCAGGACGTCCCGGGTGATGGCGTCGAGCGCCGCGAACGGCTCGTCCATCAGCAGCACGGTGCTGCCCTGGGCGAGCGCCCGCGCCATGGCCACGCGCTGGCGCATGCCGCCGGAGAGCTCGTGCACCCGCTTGCGGTACGCGCCGCCGAGGCGGACCAGCTCCAGCAGCCGCTCGGCCTCGGTCCTGCGCTCCTCGCGCGGCATGCCCGCCAGGCGCAGCGCCAGCTCGATGTTCCGGCCCGCGCTCAGCCACGGGAACAGCGCGTGGTCCTGGAACATCAGCGACGGCCGGGTACCGGGTACCTCGATGGTTCCGGTGCTGGGTTCGTCGAGCCCCGCCACCAGGTTCAGCAGGGTGGACTTGCCACAGCCGGAGGCACCGAGCAGCGTGACGAACTCGCCCGGGGCCACGTCCAGGTTGATGTCGTCGAGCACGACGGAATCCGCACCGGGGCGGCCGAAGGCCTTGGAGACGTGCGAGAGCCGGACCGCCGGGTAGTCGTCCGTGATCTCGACGACGGGGGCGCACTTCGGGATGGTCAGTGCCGTGGTCATTGCGGACACCTCCTGCGGGAGTGGACGGGGGCGCTGCGCGGGGCTACGGAGTGCGGGGCGTCACTTGACGCCGAGCCCGGCGTCCGACGCGACGGGCCGGCCCGCCGCCGTGAGCACCTTGTTGAGCAGGGTCAGGTCGACGATCCCGGCGAGTTCGGGCTTGTCGAGCAGGCCCGCGGCGACCGCGTGGTCGGCCCCGGTCTGCAGGGTCGCGGCCAGCGGGTCGTCGATGAAGTCGATGCTGGGCCACGCGGGGTCGAGGATGGCGGGCGGCAGCGCATTGCCCGTGTCGGCCTTGATCCGCAGGTTCGCGTCGGCCTTCGCCTGCTCCGGGTCGGCCTTGATGAAGGCGTTGGCCGCCAGCGAGCCGCGCAGCACGGCCTCGACCACGTCGGGGTGCGCGCTCAGGAACTTCTGCGAGACGATGATGTTGGTGGTCACGAACTTGCCGTCCGGCCACAGCGTCTTCTCGTCCAGCAGGACCTTCGCGCCGAGCGTGACCAGCCTGGAGGCCGTCGGCTCGGGCACCCAGGCGCCGTCGATGGAGCCGGACTTGTACGCCTCCGGCACCACCTTGTTCTCCGTACGCATCACATTGACGTCACCCGAGCCGGAAGCCGGGTCCACCTTGTAGCCCTTGCCCGCCAGATAGTTGAGCAGGGCGACGTCCTGGGTACCGCCCAGCTGCGGGGTGGCGATCTTCTTGCCCCGGAGGTCGTCCAGCGAGCCGATCTTCGCCGGGTTGACCACCAGCTTGACGCCGCCGGAGGCCGCGCCGCCGATGATCCGCAGCGACGTGCCGCGCGACTTGACGTAGCTGTTGATCGCCGAGTTCGGGCCGATCCAGCCGATGTCGATCGAACCGGCGTTGAGCGCCTCGATCTCGGCCGGACCTGCGTTGAAGAACTGGGACTTGATCCGGGTCGACCCCAGCTCCTTCTGGAACAGGCCGTTCTGCAGGCCGACCAGGGCGGTCGCGTGCGTGAGGTTCGGGAAGTAGCCGATCTTCACGGTGTCGGCCGAGAGCTTCGCACCCGAGGCGCCCGCGGGCTGCTTCGCCGGGGCCTCGTCGGCACTGGCGCCGTAGCTGCAGCCCGACAGCAGCCCGGCGGCCGTGGCCAGTGCGACGGCCGCCACGGCCGCGCGCCCGATCGTATGGTGGTGCATCAGACCCAGTCCTCCTGGTTGGTTGCCTCGACTGCGCGCCGTACGGTCCCGAAGGGATCGCCCGCCATGCCGGCGGCGAGGGTGGTGCCGTCGGCCGGGTCGATCAGCAGGAACGAGCCGGTCCGGCGGTTGTCGGCGTAGGGGTCGAGCGCGAGCGGCTCGGCCGTGCGCAGCACGACGTGGCCGATGTCGTTGACCTGCAGACCCTCGGCGCCGGGGCGCCGTTCGAGCGTGCTGATGTCGATCCGGTACGAGATGTCCTTGACCAGGGCGCGCACGGTGCGGGTGGTGTGCTTGAGCAGCACCTTGGCGCCGACGTGCAGGGGACGCTCGTTGAGGTGACAGACGCTGGCCTCGATGTCCTGCGTGGGCGCCGCGGCCGTGCCCCCGGCCGCGATCAGGTCGCCGCGCGAGATGTCGACGTCGTCGGTGAGCCGGACGGTGACGGACTGGGGAGCCCAGGCCACGTCCGTCTGCGTGCCGAGCGCGTCGATGGCCGCGACAGCAGTGGTGTGGCCGGAGGGCAGGACGGTGACGACGTCCCCGACGCGCAGCACGCCGGAGGCGATCTGGCCGGCGTAGCCCCGGTAGTCGGGGTGCTCGGCGGTCTGCGGACGGATCACGTACTGGACCGGGAAGCGGGCGGGCTCCTCCCGCGGATCACTGCCGACCTGGACGGTCTCCAGGTGCTCCAGCAGGGTCCGGCCGCCGTACCAGTCCATGGTGGCGGAGGGCTCGACGACGTTGTCGCCGGCCAGCGCGGAGAGCGGGATCGCCACGACGTTCTTGACCCCGAGCGTCGCGGCGTACGCGGTGAACTGCTCGGCGATCTCCGCGAAGACGGACTCCTCGTAGCCGACGAGGTCCATCTTGTTGACGGCCAGGACCACGTGGGGGACCCGCAGCAGGGCGGCGACCGCGGTGTGCCGGCGGGTCTGCTCGACCATGCCGTTGCGGGCGTCGACCAGCACGACGGCGAGGTCGGCGGTGGAGGCGCCGGTGACCATGTTGCGGGTGTACTGCACGTGCCCGGGGGTGTCGG
>NZ_JBEXPT010000187.1:0-8197 GCF_040612195.1 Streptomyces sp. NPDC006450
GCCGCCACCGGCGGGGCGGGGGCTGCGGCGTACGGGGGCGTACGGGGGCGGCCCCCAGGGGCGGCATACGCGGCGGGCACGCGCAAAGCCCCGGCTCCGCGTCGGGGGATGCGCGGAACCGGGGCCGCTCAGGGGCGGTGCGTCAGACCGCGACGGCCTCCACGATGGAGACGGCCGCGGCGGTCTCCACGACCTGCTCCAGCTTGAAGCCGGCCTTCGCCACCAGCTCCGCGTACTGCGACCGGGTGCGCTCCTTGCCGCCCACGAGCAGCATCAGCCACAGGTCGACGAGCTTGCCGGAGTGCGGCTCCTCGCCCTCCGGGACCACCATCTCCACCAGCAGCAGTTTGCCGCCCGGCTTGATCGCGGCGCGCACGTTCCGCAGGATCTGCAGGGCCTGCTCCTCCGGCCAGTCGTGCACGATGTGCTTGAGGACGTAGGCGTCCGCACCCGACGGCATCGGGTCGAACAGGTCGCCGTCGGCCAGGACCACGCGGTCCGCGACGCCCTGCGACGCCAGGAACTCCGCGGCGCCGTTCCCGGCGATGCGCGGGTCCGAGAGGATGCCCTTGGTGTCGGGCGCGCTGCCCAGGATCCCGGCCAGCAGCCCGCCGTTGGCCCCACAGAAGTCCAGGACCGTGCCGAACTGCGAGAAGTCGTACGCGGCCACGACCGGCGCGGTCTCGGTGGCGGACATGTTCCCCATCCCGCCGATGAACACCGCGCCGTATTCCGGGTTCTGCATGAGGTACTCGAAGGCGCCCATTCCACGCCGCTTCGGCAGGCTCGGCTCGCCGGTGCGCACCGAGTCCAGGAAACCGTTCCAGTCGTCCCAGTGCGTCGGGTGGCTCATCAGCACACAGAGGTCGCGCATCGTCACCGGGTGGTCGGCGCGCAGCGCGTCGGCCATCGGGGTCAGCGCCCACAGGCCGTCGTCCTGGCGCGTGAACACGCCCTGGGTGGCGAGCAGGCGCAGCACCCGGCCGAGCGCCTCGGCGTCCGCCCCGACCTCCGCGGCCAGCTCTTCGATCGGTCGCGGACCGGCCTGCAGGGCCTCGGCCACGCGCAGTTCGGCGGCGGCGGACAGGGCCTGGGTCACCATGGAGCCCATGGCCAGTTCGAGCAGGGCGAACGGGGGCGGGGCCAGCTCCCGGACCTGCTTCTGCAGGTCCGCC
Organism: Streptomyces sp. NPDC006450; assembly: GCF_040612195.1. Lineage (NCBI taxonomy): Bacteria > Bacillati > Actinomycetota > Actinomycetes > Kitasatosporales > Streptomycetaceae > Streptomyces > Streptomyces sp. NPDC006450. The sequence continues at coordinate 1,176 of NZ_JBEXPT010000187.1, forward strand.
CGGGTCTTCTCCGCGGCGCGGACGACTTCGGGGGGCGGCACAGCGGGCATGAGATTCCTCCATGGCAGAAGAGCGAGCAATTCCGTCCCAACCGCCGGAAGGGACCCGCCCGCCACGATAAGGAGGAGCAATGGACCCGCCCTGGAAAGCGACTTGTACGCATCTGGAGCGGTGAGGACGCCTCGGCCGCCCGCCCAGAACGCCTCGGCGGCCGCTCGACGCGGGCCGGAGAGCGGTTCGTCCGGGACGAAGTACTCGGCATCCTTGGCCCCGGCATCGCCTTGCGCAGTCCGACGCCCCTGGAGGTTGTCCGTGTCCGTTCGTACCGAGCACGCCCTCACCGGAGACCGGACCCCTGTGTGGCTGGTCCGCGCCGCACCCGAGCGGGCCACCGCCCCCGCCGAGGTGTAGGCCCGTGCGCTTCCTCCACCGGGACGGCACCACCGTCCATCTCTCGTACTCGACCGGCATGCACCCCGCCGAGACCCTCGACGGGCTCCTCACCCAGCTGCGGGCGTACTGCGAGCCGGTACGCCGCCGACTGGGCCTGGAGCGGCTCGGCATCGGGCTCTGGCTGTCCGCGGACACCGTCCGCGGCCTCGACACCACCCCCCGCGCGCTCGCCGCCCTGCGCGGCGACCTCGACCGGCGCGGCCTGGAGGTCGTGACCCTCAACGGATTCCCGTACCAGGGCTTCGGCGCCCAGCGGGTCAAGTACCGGGTCTACCGCCCGGACTGGGCCCAGGCCCAGCGGTACGAGCACACCCTCGCCCTCGCCCGGATCCTGGCCGCCCTGCTGCCCGGCGACGCTGCCGAGGGCACGATCTCCACCCTCCCGCTGGCCTGGCGCACCGTCTACGACGACGAGCGCGCCGCCCGTGCCCGCACGGCCCTGGCCGACCTCGGCGCCCGCCTGGACGACCTCGCCGACACCACCGGCCGCTCGATCCGCATCGCCCTGGAACCCGAACCCGGCTGCGCCGCCGAGACCACGGCCGAGGCCGTCGAGCCCCTGCGGGCCATCGGCCACGACCGGATCGGCATCTGCGTCGACACCTGCCACCTGGCCACCTCCTTCGAGGAGCCGGGACCCGCGTTCGCCGCCCTGGCCGCGGCCGGCGTCCCGGTGGTCAAGACCCAGCTGTCGGCCGCCCTCCACGCCGAGCACCCCGCCCGCCCCGAGGTCCGCACGGCCCTCGCGGCCTTCGAGGCCGCCGACGACTCCCGGTTCCTGCACCAGATCCGCACCCCCGCCGCCGACGGCCTGCGCGGCACCGACGACCTCGGCCCCGCCCTGGCCGGCGGCGCCCTCCCCGAGACCGGGCCCTGGCGCGCCCTCTTCCACGTACCGCTGCACGCGACCCCCGCCGCGCCCCTGACCGCCACCCTGCCCGTCGTGAACGAGGCGCTGGCCCACCTGATCGGCGGCGAACGGGCGCTGACCGGGCACCTGGAAGTGGAGACCTACGCCTGGCAGGCGCTGCCGCCCGCCCTGCGCCCGCGCACCGCGGAGCAGCTCGTCGACGCCGTCGCCGCCGAACTCGCCTTCGCCCGCGACCTGCTGACGGAGCACGGCCTGAAGGAGCTGCCGTGAGCACCCCCTCCACCGCCCCGGCGGCCGCCCCGCCGCGCACCGCGCACCGGCAGGTGCCTCGCGCGGGTGAGGAACGGACCTCAAGGATCGCTTGAGCGATCCTGCGGTCCCGCTGCACCGCCCTTCGACCCCCCGGGTCTTTCCTGATGATCAACCATCTGCATGGAGGAATCGAGAATGGCAAAGAGCGCGATCATCGTGGGCGCTGGGCCGGTCGGTCTGATGCTCGCGGGGGAGCTGCGGCTCGGCGGCGCGGACGTCGTCGTCTACGACAAGCTGCCCGCCCCCAGCGGCGAGTCGCGCGGCCTCGGATTCACCAGCCGTACCGCGGAGGTCCTCGACCAGCGCGGGCTGCTCGACCGGCTCGGCGACATCCGCTGGGGCAAGCAGGGCCACTACGGCGGTGTCCGCATCGACTTCTCCCTCCTGGACGAGAGCCACTTCGGCGTCATGGGCCTGGCCCAGTCCGTCACCGAGGACGCGCTCGGCAGCTGGATCGCCGAGCTCGGCGTCGAGGTGCGCCGCGGCCACACCCTGACCGCCCTGACCGAGACCGAGGACGGCGTGGTCCTCGGCTTCGAGGGCCCCGACGGGTACACCGAGGCCACCGCCACGTACGTCATCGGCTGCGACGGCGGCAAGTCCACCGTGCGCACCCTGGCCGGCATCGACTTCCCCGGCGACGAGGCCACCCGCGGCATGTACCTGGCCGACGTCGTCGGCGCGGACGTGCGCATGCGGCCCATCGGCGAGCGCATCGAGGGCGGCGGCATGGTGCTGTCCGTCACCCTGGAGCCGGGTGTCGACCGCATCGTCATCCACGAGGCCGGCGTCCGCCCGCACCACGGCGAGGGCGAGCTGGAGTTCTCGGAGCTCGCCGAGGCCTGGCAGCGCCTGACCGGCGAGGACATCCACGGCGCCTCCGCCTCCTGGATGTGCGCCCTGACCAACGCCACCGGCCTGGCCGCCCAGTACCGCAAGGGCCGCGTCTTCCTCGCCGGCGACTCCGCCCACGACCACGCCCCGCTCGGCGCGCAGGGCGTCAGCGTCGGCCTCCAGGACGCCGTCAACCTCGGGTGGAAGCTCGCCGCGGTGCTCGGGGACCGGGCCCCCGAATCCCTGCTCGACACCTACCACGCCGAGCGCCACCCGATCGGCGAGCAGCTGATGCGCGACGTGCACTCCATGTCGCTGCTGTACCTCGCCGGCGAGGAGATGGAGCCGCTGCGCGACGTCGTGCGCGAACTCGTCACCCTGCCCGAGGGCGCCCGGCAGCTCGCGGGCCGCGTATCCGGCCTGCACATCAAGTACGACGTGGGCGCCGAGGGACACCCCTTCCTGGGGCTGCGCCTGGCCCCGCACCGGGCCGTCGAGCGCGCCGACGGCAGTCGCGCGAAGGTCGCCGAACTCCTGCACGCAGGCCGCGGCGTGCTCATCGTCACGGACGGGGACGGCGGCCCGGCCGCGGTCGCCGCCCGCTGGGCCGACCGCGTGGACGTCGTCACCGGCGCCTGGGCCGACCAGGAGGCCGACCACCACGACGCCCCGCAGGCCGTACTGGTCCGCCCCGACGGCTACATCGCCTGGGTGGCGCCGTCCGGCGGCGACCTCGAAGCCGCCCTCACCCGCTGGTTCGGGGCGCCCGCGGCCGTCTGACGGCCGGCCGCACGACACCCCGCTCCACCCCGCAGCTTTGATGTTTGAGGAGTAGGACATGGCAAAGGGCGCGATCATCGTCGGCGCCGGGCCGGTCGGGCTGATGCTCGCCGGTGAACTGAAACTGGGCGGCGTGGACGTCGTCGTCTTCGAGAAGCTCCCCGCACCCAGCGGCGAGTCCCGCGGCGTGGGCTTCACCCGCCGCGCGGCCGAGGTCTTCGACCAGCGCGGCCTGCTGGAGCGCTTCGGCGAAGTCGAATGGGCCCAGGGCCACTTCGGCGGGGTCCACATCGACTTCTCCAAGCTGGACGACAACCACTTCAGCGTCCGCGGCATCCCGCAGTTCCGCACCGAGGAGATCCTCGAGGGCTGGCTGAAGGAGCTGGGGGTCGAGGTCCGCCGCGAACACGAGGTGCTCGGCTTCCGCGAGACCGAGGACGGCGTCGTCGTCGAGTACGAGGGCCCCGCGGGCCGCGGCGAGGAGAGCGCCCACTACCTCATCGGCTGCGACGGCGCGCGCAGCATCGTCCGCCGGCTCGCCGGCATCGACTTCCCCGGCTGGGAGCCCACCCGCGGGATGTACATGGCCGACGTCGTCGGGGCGGACATACGCCAGCGCCCCATCGGCGAGCGCGTGCCCGGCGGCATGGTCATGGCCTTCAACCTGGAGGACGGCGTCCACCGGATCGTCATCCACAACGAGTCGCTGCGCCCGCCGGAGGACAAGAGCGGCCTGACGTTCCAGATCATCGCCGACGCCTGGCAGGACATGACCGGCGAGCGCCTGCACGACGCCGAGGTCCGCTGGATCAGCTCCTTCACCGACACCACCCGCCAGGCCGCCCAGTACCGCAAGGGCCGGATCTTCCTCGCCGGCGACGCCACCCACATCCACATGCCGGCCGGCGCGCAGGGCATGAGCGTGGGCGTGCAGGACGCGGTCAACCTCGGCTGGAAGCTGGCGGCCGCCGTCAACGGCTGGGCGCCCGAGGGCCTGCTCGACACCTTCCACTCCGAGCGGCACCCGGTCGGGGAGCTGCTCATGCGCAGCACCCGCGCCCAGACCAAGCTCTACCTCTCCGGCGAGGAGATGGAGCCGCTGCGCGCGGTCATGCAGGAACTCGTCCAGGACGTCGCGGTGGCCCGCCACCTGGCCGGCCAGGTCTCCGGCCTCGACGTGCGCTACGACATCGGCTCCGGCAGCCACCCGCGGCTCGGCCTGCGCCTGCGTCCCGACACCCCGATCAAGCTCACCGACGGGAGCCCCGCCACCGTGCGGGACCTGCTGGGGCCGGCCCGCGGGGTGCTGTTCGTGACGCCCGAGGCCGCCGACTCCGACGCGCTGCGCGCCACTGCGGCGCGCTGGGGCGACCGGGTGGACACGGTCACGGGCGACTGGGCCGAGGGCGAGGGGGACGCGTCGGACGCCCCGCACGCGCTGCTGGTGCGCCCCGACGGCCACATCGCCTGGGCGGCCCCGGACGAGGCCGACCTGCAGGAGGCGCTGGAGCGCTGGTTCGGGGCAGCCGCCTGAGGCACCCCCAGCCGGTCCGGCCCGAGAGCACCCCCGCCCCAGGCGAGGGGTGCTCTCGCGTGTCACGGCGCCCGTACGCGTCCCCCACCGGCCCGGAGGGCGCCCGAAACCGGGTCAGGACCGGTCTTCCACTCGTATCCGAGCCCTGGTTGAGCGGCGGGACCGACCGTTGGCGGACACCACCCTGACCCCCGGGGAGCAGGCCGGGCCGGCACACCGGCGGGGCCGACGCCGCGGCGCCGCGGTCCAGCCGTCCCCCGTCTCCTGAGCGGAGTGCTTCGTGAGTAGCGGACGTATGGAAGTGTGCCTTGTCGGCGCCGGACCCCGCGGGCTGTCCGTACTGGAACGACTCTGTGCGCAGGAGCGGAAGTCCCCCCAGTGGGACCAGCTGACCGTGCACATCGTGGAACCGGACCCACCGGGCTCCGGCCGGGTCTGGCGTCCCTCCCAGTCCCGGCACCTGCTGATGAACACCGTGGCCTGTCAGGTCACGGTCTACACCGACGCCAGTGTGGCCATCGAAGGTCCGCTGGAGGAGGGCCCGAGCCTGTACCAGTGGGCCAAGGCGCTGGGCCCCAGCGCGCTGACGCCCGGAGCGGGCACGCCGTACGACGACGAGACCCTCGCCGAGGCCCGGGACCTGGGGCCGGACACCTACCCCACCCGCGCCCTCTACGGCCAGTACCTGACCTGGGTGTTCGGCCAGGTGACCGCGAGCGCGTCCGCGCACACCACCGTCCGCGTGCACGCCTCGCGCGCCGTGGCCCTGGAGGACGCCGAGCCCGACGCGGGCCCCGGCGGGGCGCAGACCGTACTCCTGGAGGACGGCACCCGGCTGACGGGCCTGGGCGCGGTGGTGCTCGCGCAGGGCCACGTGCAGGTGCGGCCGACCGACACGGAGCGGGAGTTCGCCGCGTACGCCGCCCGGCACGGGCTGACCTACATCGCGCCGAGCAACCCCGCGGACGTCGACCTGTCGGCCGTCTCCCCCGGCGAGACGGTGCTGCTGCGCGGCCTGGGCCTGAACTTCTTCGACTACATGGCGCTGTTCACGCACGCCCGCGGCGGCCTGTTCGAACGCGTCGACGGCCGCCTGGTGTACCGCCCCTCCGGCCGCGAGCCGCGGCTGTACGCGGGCTCCCGCCGCGGCGTGCCCTACCAGGCGCGCGGCGAGAACGAGAAGGGCGCCCACGGCCGCTACCACCCGCGGCTGCTGACCGCCGATTTCGTCGCGGCCCTGCGCGCCCGGGTGCGGGGCGGGGAGCCGATCCGCTTCGGCACCGAACTGTGGCCGCTGATCTCCAAGGAAGTGCGCACCCTCTACTACGAGACGCTGCTCGCCCAGCGCGCGGAGCCGGCCGCGGTGGCCGCCTTCGGCGAGGCGTTCCTGCAGGCGGGCGACGACGGGGCCGAGGACGTGCTGCTCACCGCGGCCAGAATCCGCGACGACGAGCGCTGGGACTGGGACACGGTCGCCCGGCCGTACGACGAGCAGGTCTTCCGGGACCTGGCCTCCTTCCGCGGCTGGCTGCGCGGCTACCTCGACGAGGACGTGCGCCGGGCCCGGGAGGGCAACGTCAGCGGCCCGTTCAAGGCGGCCCTGGACCTGCTGCGGGACCTGCGCAACGAACTGCGCCTCGCGATCGACCACGGCGGCCTCGACGCCGACTCGCACCGTGACGAGCTCGACCACTGGTACACGCCGCTCAACGCCTTCCTGTCGATCGGTCCGCCGGCCTCCCGCATCGAGGAGATGGCCGCCCTGATCGACGCGGGCGTCCTCGACGTGACCGGCCCGGGGCTGAGGGTGGCCACCGACCCCCTCGACCCCGCGGGCCCGGCCTTCGTCGCCACCTCCCCGGACATGGCCGACCTGCGGGTGCGGGCCACGGTGCTGATCGAGGCCCGGCTGCCGGAGATCGACGTGCGGCGCACCTCCGATCCGCTCATGGACCGGCTGCTGAGCACCGGTCAGGCCCGGACCCACCGCATCGCGGGCGCGGACGGCTCCTCCTACGAGACCGGCGGCCTGGCCGTCTCGCAGCGCCCGTACCACCTGCTCCAGGGGCAGGGGGTGCCGCACCTGCGGCGGTTCGCGTACGGGGTGCCCACCGAGGGCGTGCACTGGGTGACCGCGGCCGGCATCCGGCCGGGCGTGGGCTCGGTGACGCTGGAGGACTCCACTGGGGCTGCTGGGGCTGCTGCGGGTAGTACTGCGGGGGCTGCTGCTGGGGAGGC
>NZ_JBEXPT010000188.1:0-8171 GCF_040612195.1 Streptomyces sp. NPDC006450
CGGGCGAAGGGCGGGTAGGGGACAGCCCCCGCGCAGCGGCAAGGGTCGCTGCACGGCGGCGGCCCGCGCAGCGGCACGCGCGCAGCCGGGGACCGGCCCCAGGGGGCTAGGACGCGACCGCCGCGGCGGCGGCCACCGGCACCCCGATGCGATCCAGCGCGTCCTCCGCCCCGTACGGCTGGAGGTACGGCATCCAGCACGGATCCCGGTGCCCCGTCCCGATGATCCGCCAGGCCAGCCCGGACGGCGGAGCCGGCTGGTGCCGCAGCCGCCAGCCGAGGTCGACGAGGTGCCGGTCGGCCTTGACGTGGTTGCAGCGGCGGCACGCGGCGACGACGTTGTCCCAGGCGTGCTGGCCGCCCCGGCTGCGGGGGACGACGTGGTCGACGCTGGTGGCGACGGCCCCGCAGTACATGCAGCGGCCGCCGTCCCGTGCGAACAGCGCGCGGCGGGTGAGTGGAACGGGCCCCCGGTAGGGGACCCGCACGAAGCGCTTGAGCCGAACCACGCTGGGAGCGGGGACGGCCCTTGTCGCGCTGTGCAGAAAGGCGCCGGATTCTTCCAGGGAGACGGCTTTGTTCTCCAGGACGAGGACGAGCGCGCGACGGAGCGGTACGACGCCGAGGGGCTCGTACGACGCGTTGAGGACCAGGACGTGCGGCACGGACTGCCTCCTTGTACGCCGGCGGCGCGTGGCTCGCGCCGGGACGATCTGCTTTCCAGTCTCCCCTTACGGCTGGTCGAAGCGCCACCACGCGCCCGTAACGGGTCCGAGGTGTTTTCGACCACACCCGCTTCCTCCCCGCGTGAGTCTGGTCTCTCCCTCGAACATGGCAACAAGTCCGGCCTAATGCCCCGTTAGGGTGGATGGTCTGCCCGCCCCATCCCTTCCGCGGGCAGGACGCCACATCTGGAGGTTCCCGCCGTGCCCAGGCCTGCCGCACTGCTCCCGCTCGCAGCCGACAACCCGGACGCGTCCCAAACGATCAGAGAAACCCACGAGAGCGTCACGAACGCCGCCAGTTTCATAGAGGAGAACTGGGCCGGATGGCTGTACCTGGGCCTGCGGATCCTCCTCATCGTGGTCATCGCCTTCGCCCTGCGCTCGGTGGTCCGCAAATCGCTGACCAAGCTGATCACCCGGATGAACCGCGGCGCGGATGCCGTCGAGGGCACGGCCCTGAGCGGGCTGCTGGTCAACGCCGAGCGCCGCCGCCAGCGGTCCGAGGCCATCGGTTCCGTACTGCGTTCGGTGGCCTCGTTCCTGATCCTCGGCACGGCGGGCCTGATGGTGCTCGGCGCGCTCGACATCAATCTGGGACCGCTGCTGGCGAGCGCCGGTGTGGCGGGCGTGGCGATCGGTTTCGGCGCCCGGAACCTGGTCACGGACTTCCTCTCCGGCGTGTTCATGATCCTTGAGGACCAGTACGGCGTCGGCGACAAGATCGATGCCGGGGTGGCCTCGGGCGAGGTCGTGGAGGTGGGCCTGCGCGTCACCAAGCTGCGCGGCGACAACGGAGAGATCTGGTACGTCCGCAACGGCGAGATCAAGCGGATCGGCAACCTCAGCCAGGGCTGGGCCACGGCGAGCGTGGCGGTGCAGGTCAAGCCGACCGAGAGCCTCTCCCGCATCCGCGAGGTGATCAAGGGGATCGCCGACACCCTGGCCAAGGAGTCCCCCTGGGACGAGCGGCTGTGGGGTCCGGTGGAGGTGCTGGGCCTGGACGAGGTGCTGCTGGCCTCCATGTCGGTGTCGGTGTCGGCGAAGACCATGCCGGGCCAGCAGTTCGCCGTGGAGCGCGAGCTGCGCTGGCGGATCAAGGACGCCTTCGACGCCGCGGGCATCGGGATCGTCGGGGGCCTGCCGGCGCCCGAGGAGGATGCGGCCCCGGCCGACCCCTCGGCTTCCGTCGCCCCGCCGTCGGCGCTGGCGAACCCGACCTCCCCGCAGTCCCTGGCCACCGCGGAGATCCCGCAGCCGGCCGTGGGCGGCTCGGCCCCCCGCATCACGAAGTAGCGACCGCCTCACCCGTCACTCCCCATACGCATCACTCCCCACTGCCCCCGCAGGCCCGGCCTGCGGGGGCAGTGGCGTACGCACCACCATTGATGCGCACCACCATTGACACGAGCGACCCACCAATAGGAAACTTACCTAACAGTTCACCTCGGTGAGAGAGAAGTCACCCCATGCCCGCCACACCCGGTACGCCCAGCCTGTTGCGCGCCCTGAACGACCGGGCCGCACTGGAGCTCCTGCTGACGCACGGTCCGCTCTCCCGGACCCGGATCGGGCACCTCACCGGCCTCTCGAAGCCCACCGCCTCCCAGCTGCTGGCCCGCCTGGAGGCCGCCAGGCTCGTCGTGGCCACCGGCACCGCCACCGGCCGCCCCGGCCCCAACGCACAGCTCTACGCCGTCAACGCGCGGGCCGCCTTCGTCGCGGGACTCGACGTCACCCCGGGCCGGATCCTCGCCTCCGTGGCCGACCTCGCCGGCGAGGTGATCGGCAGCCACGAGCTCCCGTACGCGCAGGACACCGGGCCGGTCGAGCAGGTCACCCGCGCCCTCGGCGGTGCCGTCAAGGACGCCGGGCTGCACCTCGCCGACATCCACCGGGTGGTCATCGCGACCCCCGGCTCCTTCGACCCCCGCACCGGGGTGCTGCGCTACGCCGACCACCTGGCGGGCTGGCAGTCCCCCACGCTGCTCGACGAGCTCGCCGCGGCCCTGCCGATGCCGGTCGAGTACGAGAACGACGTGAACCTCGCCGCCGTCGCCGAACAGCGGCTCGGCGCCGCCCGGGGCCACGAGGACTTCGTCCTGCTGTGGAACGAGGAGGGCCTCGGTGCCGCCCTCGTGCTCGGCGGGCGGCTGCACCGCGGCTGGACCGGCGGCGCCGGGGAGATCGGCTTCCTGCCGGTCGCCGGGCACCCGCTGGTCCGCCAGGTCACCCGGGTCAACTCCGGCGGCTACCAGGAACTGGCCGGCGCACAGGTACTGCCCGCGATGGCGGCCCGGCACGGCGTCGACGCACCGCCGGCCGCCGCGGCCGGAACCGGCTCGGTGCACGGCGCCGTGCACGGGGCCGAGTCCGGGGCCATGGTCGAAGCGGCGGCCGCGCTGCTGGCCCAGGCCGCCGCCGCGCCCGAAGGCGGCCACCTCGGACTCCTGCGGGAGTACGCCACCGCCCTCGCCACCGGTCTCGCCTCGCTGGTCGCCGTACTGGACCCGGAGATCGTGATCCTCTCCGGCGCACTGACCATCGCCGGCGGAGAGCCGCTGCGCGAAATCCTCGAAGCCGAGCTCGCCGACCTCGCCCCGTCCCGGCCCCTGCTGGTGACCGGCGAGGTACGGGAACGGCCCGTGCTGCGCGGGGCGCTGGAGAGCGCCCTCGCCGCGACCCGCGACGAGGTCTTCGACACCTCCCGCCGCTGAACCGCACCACCCCGCACCACCCGCCCCGCAGCTCGCCGTGGGAAATCCGCACCGCACCTCCCCCCGCGTCGGGCAACCACCCGCCCCACCCCTCCAGGAAGTCCCCCCGCGCAGAGAGTGACTCCGCCATGCCCGGAATCCGCCGCCTGACCGTCGCCGCCACCGCAGTCGCCGCGATATCCGTACTCGCCACCGCGTGTACGGGCTCCGCCTCCAACACGGCCGCCGACGGCCCGAACGAGGACGTCACCCTCAACTTCTGGCACGGCTGGTCCGCCCCCAGCGAGATCAAGGCGATCGAGGACAACATCGCCCGGTTCCGGAAGGCGCACCCGGCCATCAAGGTGAACGTCACGGGCAACATGACGGACGACAAGATCAACCAGGCGCTGCGGGCCGGTGGGGAGAAGGCCCCCGACGTGGTCTCCTCCTTCACCACCGACAGCGTCGGCAAGTTCTGCAACACCGGCGCCTTCGCCGACCTGAACCCCTTCCTGGCGAAGTCCGGGATCGACAAGGAGAAGGTCTTCCCCAAGACCCTTCTGCAGTACACCCAGTTCAACGGCAACCAGTGCACGCTGCCGCTGCTGAACGACGCGTACGGCCTCGTCTACAACAAGACCGCCTTCGAGGCCGCCGGGATCACCGAACCCCCCAAGACCTGGAGCCAGTTCGAGGCCGCCGCGCAGAAGCTGACCATCGCCAAGGGGGATTCGTACCAGCAGCTCGGCATCATGCCCACCTTCCACGGCTACGAGACCGCCCCCCAGCGCCTGGCCGCGATGTGGAGCCCGGCGTACTTCGACGCCGAGGGCAAGTCCAACCTGGCCAAGGACCCGGGCTTCGCCCAGATGCTGACGGCGCAGAAGGGCCTGGTCGCCAAGCTGGGCGGGTACGAGAAGCTGGAGAAGTTCCGCACCACCTTCGGTGACGAGTGGAGCGCCGAGCACCCCTTCCACCTGGGCCTGGTCGCCATGCAGATCGACGGCGAGTGGCGGGCGAACATGGCCAAGGAAGCCGGGGTGAAGTTCGAGATCGGGACCGCGCCGATGCCCGTCCCGGACGACCGGATCGCCGAGTACGGCAAGGGCTACCTCTCCGGCACGATCATGGGCATCGCCTCGGGCAGCAAGAAGCAGAAGGCCGCCTGGGAGCTGACGAAGTACATGACGACCGACACCGAGGCCGTCGTGGAGTTCGCCAACGCCATCCACAACGTGCCCTCCACGCTGGCCGCCCTCGACTCCCCCAAGCTCCAGGTGAGCCCGGAGTTCAAGACGTTCATCGACATCGCCAAGCACCCCAAGTCGACCACCACCCCGGCGCAGGCGGACGGCGGCACCTACCAGCTGACCTTCACCGACTTCGCGTACGCGGTCGAGAAGGGCGAGGTCGCGGACATCCCGGCCGGTCTCGCCAAGACCGACCAGCAGATCGACACGGACATCGCGAAGGCCAAGTAGTCCGATGGACGGCACCCTCTCCCCCGAACTGCGCACCAAGCGCCGCAGGTCGGCGCTGCGCACGGCGGCCTTCATGTCGCCCTGGCTGATCGGGTTCGGCGTCTTCTTCGCCTACCCGCTCCTGTCCACCGTCTACTTCTCCTTCACCAAGTACGACGGCTTCCGCCCGCCCGTCTTCAACGGGCTGGACAACTGGACCTACCTCTTCTCCGACCTCCCGATGTTCTGGCCGGCCATGCGCAACACCCTGTGGCTGGTCGTGGTCATGGTCGCCTGCCGGGTCGCCTTCGGCCTGGGCATCGGCCTGCTCATCACGAAGATCAAGCTGGGCACGGGCGTCTTCCGCACCCTGTTCTACCTGCCCTACCTGGCCCCTCCGGTGGCGGCGACCCTGGCCTTCGTCTTCCTGCTCAACCCGGGCACCGGCCCGGTGAACACCCTGCTGGACGCGGTCGGGCTGCCCACGCCCGGGTGGTTCACGGACGCCTCCTGGTCCAAGCCCGCCCTGACCGCGCTCGCGGTGTGGGGGATCGGGGACCTGATGGTGATCTTCATGGCCGCGCTGCTCGACGTACCGCGCGAGCAGTACGAGGCAGCCGAGCTGGACGGAGCCGGGCCGCTGGCGCGGTTCCGCCACATCACCCTGCCGAACATCTCGCCGATCATCCTGTTCGCGGTGGTCACCGGTGTCATCCAGGCCATGCAGTTCTACACACAGCCCCTGGTGGCGGGGAAGGTCGCCTCCGGCGTCATCGGCGGCTCGGGGCAGCAGTTCGAGCCCGGGTACCCCGACAAGTCCACGCTGACCCTGCCCCAGGTCATCTACAACGTCGGCTTCCAGCGCTTCGACTACGGCACCGCCTGTGCGGTCGCCCTGGTGCTGTTCGCCCTCTCCATGGCCTTCACCGCGCTGCTGATGCGGCGGCGCGGCGGACTGATCGAGGCAGGTGACTGACGGCCATGGGCCAGAACCAGAGCCAGACCATCACCCGGGGCGCCGAGCGCGCCCCGCGCCCCGCCCCGTCCGGTACGCCGGATTCCGCGCGGGCCCTGCGCACCGCGCGCCGCAGGGCCGCCCTGCACTGGATCGCCGTGCACTCCCTCGGCGTCGCGGCGGCGCTCTTCTTCCTCCTCCCCTTCGTCTTCCTCTTCCTGACCTCGGTGATGAGCGACCAGCAGGCCCTGACCCGCGACCTGTGGCCGCACCACTGGCAGTGGGGCAACTACGCGAAGGTGTGGGACACCCCCGGCTTCCTGACCTGGTGGCGCAACACCCTGATGTACGCGGGCCTCGGCACCCTGCTGAGCGTGGTCTCCTCGCTGCCCGTCGCCTACGCCCTCGCCAAGTTCCGCTTCCGCGGCCGGCGGCTGTCGCTGATGCTGGTCATCGCCATGATGATGCTGCCGCCCCAGGTGGTCGTCATCCCGATGTACCTCTTCTGGGCCAAGCAGCTGGACCTGTCCGGCACGCTGTGGCCGCTGATCATCCCGATGGCCTTCGGTGACGCCTTCTCCATCTTCCTGCTGCGCCAGTTCCTGCTGACGATCCCGGACGAGTACCTGGACGCGGCGAAGGTCGACGGCTGCGGCGAGGTGCGCACCCTGCTGCGGGTGGTGCTGCCGATGGCGAAGCCCGGGATCGCGGCCGTGGCGCTGTTCCAGTTCTTCTACGCCTGGAACGACTACTTCGGCCCGCAGATCTACGCCTCGGACAACCCGGCCGCCTGGACCCTCAGTTACGGACTGGAGTCCTTCAAGGGCGCCCACCACACCAACTGGAACCTGACCATGGCGGCAACCGTGCTGGTCATGGCCCCGGTGATCGTCCTCTTCTTCTTCGCCCAGAAGGCGTTCGTCGAAGGCGTCACCCTGACCGGAGTGAAAGGCTGAGTGACCATGAAACTCGCAGTGGTGGGCGGCGGTTCCACCTATACCCCCGAGCTGATCGACGGGTTCGCCAGGCTGCGCGACACCCTGCCCATCAGCGAGCTGGTGCTGATCGACCCGGCCGCCGACCGGCTGGAGCTGATCGGCGGCCTGGCCCGGCGGATCTTCGCCAAGCAGGGGCACCCCGGCCTGATCACCACCACCTCCGACCTCGACGCGGGCGTCGCCGACGCGGACGCGGTCCTGCTGCAGCTGCGCATCGGCGGGCAGGCGGCCCGGCTCCAGGACGAGACCTGGCCGCTGGAGTGCGGCTGCGTGGGCCAGGAGACCACCGGAGCCGGCGGCCTCGCCAAGGCGCTGCGCACGGTCCCGGTGGTCCTCGACATCGCCGAGCGGGTCCGGCGCTCCAACCCGGACGCGTGGATCATCGACTTCACCAACCCGGTCGGGATCGTCACCCGTGCCCTGCTCCAGGCCGGGCACAAGGCGGTCGGGCTGTGCAACGTGGCCATCGGCTTCCAGCGCAGGTTCGCCGCGATGCTCGACCTGACGCCGGCCGACATCCACCTCGACCACGTCGGCCTCAACCACCTCACCTGGGAGCTGGGCGTGCGCAAGGGCGGCCCGGAGGGCGAGAACCTGCTGCCGCAGCTCATCGCCCGGCACGGCGACGCCATCGCCGCGGACCTGCGCCTGCCGCGCACCGTGCTGGACCGGCTCGGGGTGGTCCCCTCGTACTACCTGCGCTACTTCTACGCGCACGACGAGGTGGTACGGGAGCTCGGCACCAAGCCCTCGCGGGCCGCCGAGGTCGCCGCGATGGAGAAGGAACTGCTCGGCCTGTACGGGGACCCCGCGCTGGACGAGAAGCCGGAACTGCTCGCCAAGCGGGGCGGCGCCTTCTACTCGGAGGCCGCGGTGGACCTGGCCGCGGCCCTGCTGGGCGACGGCGGGAGCGCCGTACAGGTGGTCAACACGCTGAACAACGGCACCCTGCCCTTCCTCCCGGACGACGCGGTGATCGAGGTGCAGGCGCGCGTGGACCGCTCCGGGCCCTCGCCCCTGGCCGTGCCCCGGCTGGACCCGCTGTACTCGGGGCTCATCGCCCACGTCACGGCGTACGAGGACCTCGCGCTCGACGCGGCGCTGCGGGGCGGCCGCGAGCGCGTCTTCAAGGCACTGCTGGCGCACCCGCTGGTCGGCCAGTTCGACCTCGCCGAGGGGCTGACGGACCGGCTCCTCGCGCACAACAAGGAGCACCTGGCATGGGCGTGAGCCGGCCCGTTCCCCGTGGACCGTCAGGGTCGTGGTGCCGACGCCGTCGACCCGGACGCCGAGGGCCTCCAGGAAGAAGCACAGGTCCTGGACCATGTAGTTGGAGGA
>NZ_JBEXPT010000189.1:0-8121 GCF_040612195.1 Streptomyces sp. NPDC006450
CCCGCTCTGCGCTTCGCTCCGAGCTGTGGCCGGCCCTTCGGGCCGGGGTCCTGCGCTTCGCTCCGGACTGGCTCCGGGTTCCGCTGCGCTCCACCCGGAGCAGGGCTGCTTCGCAGCCCCAGAGACTTCCCGCGCTTCGCGCGGGAAGTGACCCCGTTTCACGGGGTCCGGGCCTTCGGCCCGTTGGGCTGGCCCGCTCCGCTCCCCCGCCCGGGGCTCTTCCGGCTCCGCCTCCAGAACCTAGGCCCGCTCCGCGGGCCGGCTGGCAGCAGTGGCAGGGCTGGTCGGGGTTGAATGCCGGGTCCACGGGATCGGGCCGACAGCAGTCTCAGATGCCTCGGACGTCGACGGCCTGCGGGCCCCTCTGCCCCTGAGTCACCTCGAACTCGACTCGCTGGTTCTCCTCCAGGTTCCGGAACCCAGTACCCACGACCGCGCTGAAATGAACGAAGACGTCAGGGCCTCCGCCATCGGGCGAGATGAACCCGAAGCCCTTCTCACCGTTGAACCACTTCACAACGCCCTGAGCCATACCCACTCCTACAAAGACAACCCCGGAACGCATGAACCACGCCCGGCTGCACGCCATCCTCCCCAGACTCCAAAGGAGGAAAACATGATCACGACCCTGAGCCGACCAGCCTCCCAACCCAGAGTGCTTCAATCTTCAGCACGGCTAGACTCTGGAAAAACCATCCCGTACCGGCTCGGTTCATGTCACGAATCAGCGAAACTGCGCACCACCCAACCAACCTGCGCAGACAGGCGCCTCACACCCCATGTGACCTGCGGTTTCACCACTGACAGACCGTGACGCACCGCAGTGACAACACATGACGAACCCTCATCCCAAAAGTCAACACCCCTGACACCCCCGCACGCTGAACGTCACCTCGCCACCACCCGCGTCTACTACGAGCTCCACAAGACCCTCGCCGCCCCCGCGGCACGCCACCGCCCCCGACCGCACGCGGACAGGGCACAGCAATGGGTCTCACTGCCCCCGGCTGCGCCCGCACAAGCCCACCGGCATGCCCCGCAGCGTCCGCACTCAGCTCGACAGCACGGCGACGGCGATGACTACCGCGAGCATCAACACCACCCAGCCGCAGGTGGCCAGAGTGTCACGCCGGGCACCCCTTATCCCCTCCTTGGTGTCGACCCGCCAGGACGGGTCCAGGACCACCTCACCGGATTCGAGCTCCGCCGCCACCCGCTGAACCTCAGCGTAGGAGTACACGGTGACGGTGCTCTCACCCAAGGTTCCGTAACTCTTCTGCTCCTTGGTCCCCACCCCGTGAGTGGAGGCCACCTCGGGCACGAACCTACGTCTGACCATCCAGAGAGCGGCGGCCCTGTCGGCCGTCACCCAGTTGAGGCCCGGGGGCAACGCATCTGGTGTGGTCATGCCCGCCATGGTGCCGCTGAGGGCGACATGGGACATCCGCAGATTTACGTAAACGACTCTCCTCATCCGCCGCCCGCCGCCCGCCGCCCCTGCGCCCGGGCCGGAAGGCTCAGGGCGCCCGAGTGCCACGCGCTCTCCCCCAACACCAACGCGGCCACCACCGCCAGGACCAGGCCCACCGTGGGCCAGCCCGACTCGCCAGCCGGCCAGCCGCACCCGGCCAGGAACGCCCCGGTCACGCTGCCCGCACACACCCGCCGCTGCCTGCCTGACATCACCATCGCGCCTCCTCCGTCAGGCCGCGGGCCCGGCGCCCGCCTCGCGGGCGGCATGGCTCTGCACTTCTTCCGAGGGCGCCACCAGCGGCCCGGCCGGAGGCGGGGCGGGCTCCGGCCGGAACACGGCGCCCCGGTACAACGTGGCCACACCGGCCGTACCGGCCAGGACCGACAGGACGAAGTCCGCCTGCATGAAACCGAGGTGGCCCGCCCGCCACGCGGCCGCGAGCAGCGCGCCGGCCAGCAGCAAGCCGTCGACGGCGATCCGGTCCCTGCCCGACAGCGCCCACCAAGCCGCCCGTACCCGGTCCGCCCACGCCCGGAAGTCCCGCCGTCCGGGCACGGGAGCCTTCGCCGTCGGCCTGGGGTTCGGCGGCCCGGGGCTCCTACCAGCTGATATGGACGCTGCCATGGCCTCCGTCGCCACCGCCGGAGCTGCCGAACAGGCTTCCGCCGCCGCCGCCGCTCTTGCGGCCGTAGTCGCCTCCGCCCTCCTTGTAGCCGCTACCGCTTCCCCCGCCGTCGGAGCCGGCCCGCGATCCCCCGGACCCACCCCGGTCGCCCGTGCCGCCCCGACCCAGGCCGCCTTCTTTGACCAGGCCGAGCGAGATGCACCCGTCCGTGAACATGCCGCCTCCACCACCTCCCCCGCCGCCGCGTGAAGCACCGCCACCGCCACCGCCGCCGCCACCCGCGCTCACGTACCCGGTCACGGTGGTCGCGCCTCCCCCACCACCGGCGCCGCTGCCGTCCGCGCTGTGCTCCTTGCCGCTGCCACCTGCCCCCGCATCAGGGAATGCTCCGGGAACAGCGCCCCGGCCGCCGACTCCCGCGTCGCCGGGACGCCCGCTGGTGGACGGGCCGGCGCCTCTACCGCCGGCTCCGTCTGCACCGGCAAGGTTGTGGAACTTGCCCCCGCCCCCGCCACCGGCCACGAACCCGGTGATCGTCCCGCCCGGGAAGTTCCGCACCTCGCAGACGGCCGTTCCGGCCCCGCCCCCACCGCCCCCACCGCCATAGGCGCCACCGCCCCCGCCGCCCCCGCCCACCGCGGTGATCGTCACCTTGGCCCCGGCGGGAATCTCCGGACTGGTGAACGCCCCGACGCGGTCCGCCTCGAAGGTTCCACCAGCCCGAGCATGAGCACCGGCCGACACCGACAGACAGGCCAGGCTGCTCGCCACCAGGAAGGCGACCGCGAGGGAGCGGCGACGGACAGGAGACGCAGGGCTTCGCATCGATTCCACCATTTCAGACAGGGGCACCCCGCAGAGCCGGCCGATTGCCCGGCCACAGGAACACCGGCATGTCCAACTGGCCGACGGCACCCCAGGACACCACCACCTCACAGCCCGGACTCACCGACTGCGGTACGGGCATTGACGGATCGTGGCCGCCCTGCGCGCAGCACCGGGCCCTGGGGTCGGCGGTCGCCTGCTCCACGCGTGCCTGCCTTGCCCAACGGCGATGACGGCGCCCGGCTGCCCGGAGCTGGCGCACCGCTCTGGGTGAGCGTCCATGGTGAGCGGGGCGTACCGGCGGCTGATGCGCTCCCTGGCGGTGCCCCGGCCTCCTCCTCCGCCCTGTCCCTGGGCTCGGCGCGTCTTTGGCTTTCTTGAACGTGACGTGGCGGCCAGCTTGGTGACCTGTCGGGCGGTGGGCCGTTAGACGGGGTGATCATCCGGCTTGCGTGCGGCCGGGCCCGTCTTGGCCTTGGAGGCTGCAGTCACGATGGAGTGTCCCGCCCCCGTCTCGGACGATGCCCTTTCGCAAGCCCTGAGCGTGATTCCCAGCGCTGTGGACGAGCCGGTTCCCCTTGAGTGCTTGGCAGCCGGCCTGGACCGGTTCCTTGCCGTGCCGGCTGGAGCAGCACGCTACGACACCGACGCGACGGCGGCGGCCCTTTGGCTGTGCACACTGCCGGAGTATGTGATCGCTCTGGGAGAGAAGCACGGTCTGCCGTTCGTTTGCGATGCCGAGCGCGGGCCGCTGTTCGAGCGGGCCGATCTGATCAATGTCGGGCTGATGTCCGGGAGCGGGCGCACCACGCTGGAAGTGGCTTTGCGTTTTGCTCTCGGGTTCTCCGCAGGTCCAGCCGAGGAGTGGCTGGGGGCACGGGACTGGCTGGTTACGGTGCGGCTGCCGGCCGAGGAGACGGGACGTCATCGGGTGAGGGTGCCCGACGTGCAGGCGCCCGGGGTGCGGCTGCTGCCCTCGCAGGGGTTGAGGCTGCCGGCGCACGGAGCGGAGTTCGACCACCAGGGTCATCAGGCGGCGGTGCGGATCACCGGCGCGCGGGGGCGGGTGCGTGATGTGCGGGCCGGGGAGGTCTACCGGGAGATGCTGGCGGACCTGTTCGCGCGCCGGGTCGTCTACCAGTGCGTGGCGGAGCCGCTGCGCATGGACCACCACCGTGCGTGGGAGGCGGGTATGGCCGACTGCATCGTGGTCAGCCGGGTGATCACCGACCGGTTGCGCGCGGTGGGGCTGAGGGCACGGGCGCGGCGGGGGTACCTGTTGGGGGTGGTGGCCAGCGAGCACGCGTGGTGCGAGGTGTGGGAGGACGGGCGGTGGAAGCCGGTCGATGTGGGTCTGGCGTTCATTCCCCGCCGTTTCCCCGGGGGTCAGGACTTTCCCGAGACGCGGGAGTTCACGGCTGACTGTTTCGGCAGCCGCCTCAACCGCCTGCTGCCCTGCGTCGGCGAGGGGGCCGGCTCTCTCCTCCACGACACGGTCGCCGATGAACCGTTGGCCATGTTCGGCCTGATCAGCGGCACCCACTGGAGGGTCTCGTGACGGCCGTCGCCGGCCGGGAACTCGGACAGGCGCGCGCCCTGGTGCGCTGTTGCGTGAACCCGCCCTCCATGGCCGACCTTCTCGCCGACAGCGACAACCTGACCTACGCCGGTGTCAGCTCACTGGAGATCATGCAGATCATCGTACGGCTGGAAGGCCTGCTGGGACGGCAGCTGTCCCATCAGGAGGTGTCCCGTCTCGACTCGATCACCTCCCTCGCCGCCCTCCTGCACGCGGGCGCGGTCGCAGAGGGCGGCAGCTGATCATGTGGTTCCAGCAGATACTCCGCGACCGGCTCACCCGAACCCCTCACGCCCTGGCGCTGCGCGATACGCGGCGTGCGGTCTCCTGGAGCCGCCTCGACCGTGATGCCCGTGCCCTCGCGCACCGCATCGGCCGGCACACTGGTCCCGGGGACCGCGTCGTGGTCCTGTGCTCCAACCGGGTCGAGGTCCTGGAAGCCCTCTTCGCCTGCGCCCTGACCCGTACCGTCGCGGTCCCGTTGAACCCGGCGCTGGCCGACCGGGAACTCGACGGCATCCTGGCGCGCACCACACCCGTCTACGCCCTTGCCGACCCCCGCGGCAAGACCCGACTGGCCGTACTGCGCCCTGCTCTGGCCGTGCTGGACGTCGACGAGGTGGCGACCCTGCCCGGCGGCCCGCTCGCCGGGGGCGGCGGGGCGCTCACCGATCCGGTGATGATCCTGCACACCTCGGCGACCAGCGGATTCCCCAAAGGGGTCATCGCCGACCAGGAGTACTTCCGCCATCAGGCCCTCTCCTGGCAGGACGAGGTCGAACCGGAACCGGGCACGGTCTACCTGCACACCAGCCCGCTGTGTCACGGCAGCATCGTGATCGCCGTGAGCTACCTCGCCGCCCGGGCCCCCGTCGCGGTTCTCGACCAGTTCACGCCCGCCGGGTTCCTGACGGCGGCCGAGGCGTGGAAGGTGCAGCACACCTTCCTCGTACCGACCATGCTCACGCTGCTGCTGGAGTCCCGTCAGCTGCCTGGCAGCAACCTGGCCTCGCTCAGCCTGGTGATGCACGGAGGCGCACCCTGCCCGCCCGAGCTCGCCGCCCAGGCCCGAAAGACGCTGCGGGCCGGCCTGCGAACGGTGTTCGGGATCACCGAGGGCGGCGGGCCCGTACTCGGACTCGGCCCCAACGAAGGAGTTCCGCCGGCACAGCGTGGCCTGCGACGACGAGAAGGTCGGCAGCCGGTATGTCGAGTTCGGCGGCAAGTGCGGTGAGTCGCTGCGGGGCGGTGTCAGTTCCGCTCGCGGCGAGGCTCTGCAGGATGGCGGTCCGTTCCATGTGAGGAAGGTAGCGGGTGGGCTGCCAGGACAACCGCGAGCCGCCGTCGTATGACGGCTGGCTGCAGCTGCAGTGGCCGCTACCAAGGACGGCGGGGCCTGCGACTGGTCGAGATGGCTGTCACGTGGCTTCACCCGCGTCAATGCGGCGGGCTGCCATCATGCTCGAATGGCCCACGACATAGTGTTCTTCCTCGCCCCCGACGACGAAGCTGCCGCTGCGACGCACCTGCGGGGACCTGGTGAGGCCTTTGAATCTGTGACCTGCCGCTTTATCGAGCCGGACAGTGCCATCGCCGAGTGGGACATGTACTTCCAGGAGCCATCGGTCAAGGCCTCACCGCTCGAGCAGCTCTATGCCTGGCGGCCGTGGCCGGAGTACGTCACTGAACCCTTGAACGATGGCGTTGAGGTGTTCGCTTTGCCGAAGCAGCTGACACGAGCGCTCGCCGAAGCCAGTTCCACTGACCTCAAAGAGCTCGCCAGCCGCTGGACCGCGCGACTCTGGTCTGAGGACGGCGACGAGATGACCGACGATGATCTGCTGGCGGTCTTGCAGGGCGTTGCCCTGCTCGCGAAGAATGCGGTGAACACGGGTGGTGGCCTCTACAGCTGGAGCTTCTGACCGTCCCCCCCGCGAAGGCCGCTCGTTCTTGACGCCGCTGCACGCCAGGAGCTCGGTCCCGGTGGCGTCGAAGTACAGGGTGAAGAACCAGGACCGGTCTGCTGCGACGATGTTGCCGGTACGCAATTGATCGTCGCGGTGCCGAGCGCGGAGGATCTCAACGGTCTCGCCAGAGCCTGTTTTTGATGGACGGGCCGGTCGAAGCTTCGGCGGGGGGACTACTCTCCGGCGTATGACGGAGGGGTTCAACGTTGCTGCCGAGCTGGCGGCTGTTTCGGATCGGGCGGATGCCTGGAGGTTCATCAAGGGATTCGTTGCGCACTGGCGCAAGCCGGTCCGGGCTGGCGACGGCTGCGAGTTCGAGGAGCTCACCGAGGCGGAGTGGCGACTGGGATCGCCGCTGCCGACGGCTTTGTGGGAGGCGTATGGGCTGTTCGGACGGCGTGCGGACCTGACCAGTGTTCAGGACTCTCTGCTTTCCTTGGAGCACCTTTATGTTGACGATGGCGCTCTGGTGTTCCGGCTGGAGAACCAAGCGGTCGCCGAGTGGGCCATCCGGCAGGAGCACCTGGAAGACGACGACCCGCCCGTGGTCTTCCGGCGCAAGGACAGCGACTCGGATCCCTGGATGCCCTTCCTCGACCGGTTTTCCACCGCCTGTATCGAGATGGTGCTCTCCGAGTCCCTCTTCGCTCACAATGAGACGCGCGCGGACAACCGGCCTCTCGGAGAGTCAGAGACCATCGAGGCACCGCCCGGATTCCAGCGTCTAGCCTTGCCCGACTACCCGATGTGGGCTGTCGAGGGATGCGTGATCCGGTGGTTCTCCTCGCCTGAAGGACTGCTGCGGGAGGACGCCAACGAGTGGCTTTGGGCCCTGGGCCTCACTGCTCCCGCGCTGGATTCAGTACGCGGTTCTCTCCCCGGTGACTGGATTAACCAGCCAACGTGACAAGTCAGCCCTTGGCCGGGGATCGCGTCAGGCGTCGACTCATGAGGGCGCCCTCCCCGTGACTCATGGCGAGAGGCTACCGCGCGGTGCGATGTCCGAGCCAGCCGCGATCCCCTCACTCACCGAGGCAGCACAAAGCTTCCCAGCCAGCGGGGTGTGAAGTGCGGCAGAGCCGTATTGCAGCCCTATTCCGCACACTCGAATATCCGAGGCTACCGATAGCCTCACCTACGACACGGAGAAGGGCCAGGCGTTCCCGGCCGCGGAGCGCGACCTTCGCGACGGCCACCTTGCTGGAGCGCTCCAGGGCCATGCGCAGCAGAACGTACGGCTTCGCGGAGGCCGGCCCGCTGGCCATCAGGTAGTACGGCGTGCCGACCGCGATGGGGTCGATCGACTCGGCAGGCACGAAGGCGACGATCTCGATGGCCTTCGCGGTGGGCAGCGGGAGCGCGTCGAGGTCGGCGTCGGAGACCGGAACGATGGTGCCGACCGCCGTCTCATAACCGCGGGTGATGTCGCCCTGGTCCAGCTCCTGGCCGTCCAGCTCGCACCCCTTCCGGTACCGCACCCGCCCACCGTCGGCGACGTGGAACTGCCCGAAGGAGATCGCGTGGCTCTCGGTCGCCGGGTACACCTTGATCGGAATGGTGGTGTTGACTGAACTAGTTTCCGGATAATCGCAGGTCAGATGTGGTTTCTGCTAGCTTCCGGTCATGCTTGAGACGGGTGATCCCCCTCGGG
>NZ_JBEXPT010000190.1:0-7884 GCF_040612195.1 Streptomyces sp. NPDC006450
CCTGCTGCGCGAACTGCACGATCCCCGGGGCGCGGCCGAGCAGTACCTGCTGGCGTCGGCGACCTCCTCCGCCTCGGCGGCCTCCGCCCCGCGCACCCACTTCCGCGCCCAGGCCCCGATCCCGCGACGCCCCCCGCGGCGTGCCTCCGCCCCTGTGTCTGCCGAGCGGGCCGGCTCGGGCTCCTCCCAGCCGTCCGCGCCGTGGTGCTCGACCCCGGTCTGCTGCCCCGCTCCCGCCCCGGCACGGCCGTACTGCCCGGCACCGGCACCCGCCGCGCCGGGCGCGGACGCGGGCCTGGCGATCCGGCCCGCGCGCGGGGAGCCGGCCTCGCCGTCCTGGTCGGTCCCGCCGTAGGGCCAGGGATCCGAGGGAGCGGAGCCGGGCGCGCCCCAGCCGCCCGCGGCGTGCTGCCCGGCGCCCGGGGCGGCGGGGGCCGCTGGGGCACTGCCGTCCCAGTGCGGCGAGGGGCGGGGGATCTGTCCCTGTGTCCCAGGGCTCCCCGCGTCGGGGTACGCCCCGCCGTTCCAGGCTCCGCCGGGGGCGCCGCCTGCGGGGTGGGACGCCGCCGGGGTGTCCGGCGCAGCGCCGACCCAGGCTCCGTCAGGGGTGCCGCCCTCGGGATGTGACCCCGCCGCCGAGCCCGGCGCAGCGCCGGCGTGGCCGGAATCGGGGTGGCCGGGGGCCGCGTCGGGGTGGGGTCCCGGCAGGGGGACGGAGAGGTGTCCCTCCAGGTCGGGGGTGAGGGGGAGGGGAGCGGGGCCCGGGCCCACGGCCAGGCGGAGGGTGGATTCGCCGACCCGCAGCAGCGCCCCCGGCGCGAGCGCCACCCGCTCCGCGCCGACCACCGCGCCGTCGAGCGTCGTACCGTTCGTCGACCCGAGGTCGGCCACCGCCACCCGCCCGTCGGGGAGCACCGTCACGGTGCAGTGCAGGCGCGATACGTCCGGATCGTCCAGCGGGACGTCCGCGTCGGCCGAGCGCCCGATCCGGATCGCCCCCGGGTGCAGCAGGTGCACCCCGCCGGCGTCCGGGCCGGCCACGACGTGCAGCTGCGGCCCGTCGCCGATGACGGTCGCGGCCGCGGTCCCGTCCGCCCGGACGTCGGGGCCGGGCACGTTCAGCGACAGCACCGCCCCGTCCACGAGCGGTGGCTCGCCGAGTGCGCACCGCGCGGGGTCCAGGCGTTCCGGACCGGCGTACAGCACGACCGTGCCCCCGGTGTCGGGTCCGCCGACGGTCGCCGCAAGTCCGGAGGCCACCGCGGACAGCGCGGTGCCGGCGGGCGCGGTGACGAGTACGTCACAGCTCGCCGGCGCGCCTCCTCCGCCCGTGCCTCCGCCGGAGGCGGTCGCGGTGGCGGTCTGGTGGCCGCTGCGCGACCCCGACCCAAGGACGGTCAGCCGGATCTGCATCGCCGTCAGCGGTCCCTTCTGCGCGGTGCGCGGTGTGTGCGCCCGGCAGGGACCCGCGGGACGCGCGCCCGTGCCGTTCGCACGTGGTGCCCGTCCGCCCGCCCCCACCCGGCACGGACGCGTCGTCCGGTCAGGTCTGCCCGGAAGGCGGGGCTCCCGTCCCGGCCGTTCCGTACGGGTGCATCCTCGCACCTGTCGTCCTCAACACGCCCGCCACCCACCGGCAAGTGATCTTGATCGGTCGCGGACCGGCACCGGACCTGCAATCGGGCCGATCGGATAGCGACACGATGGCTGAGAAAATCGCCCCGGGCATACGCCATAAACATCACCCTTCGCGCATATGTGCGGCAACCAACCACCCTCACCCCGCGTCTTCCCTCGGGACAAGCCCTAGAGTGGGCCGGAAAACCATTTCGCAGATCAGGTGTGGATCAAGCGTGGATCACGCACGGATCACTCGCCGGAATCGACGACAGCAGGGAGCGCGCGACGTGCGGCCAGTCGGCAGCAAGTACCTGCTCGAGGAGCCGCTCGGGCGCGGCGCCACGGGCACCGTCTGGCGCGCCCGCCAGCGTGAGGCGGCCGGTGCGGAGGCGGCGGTGGCCGGCCACCCCGGCGAGACCGTGGCCATCAAAGTCCTCAAGGAGGAGCTGGCCCAGGACCCGGACATCGTCATGCGCTTCCTGCGCGAGCGCTCCGTCCTGCTGCGCCTGACCCACCCCAACATCGTCCGCACCCGCGACCTCGTCGTCGAAGGCGATCTCCTCGCCCTGGTCATGGACCTCATCGACGGCCCGGACCTGCACCGGTACCTGCGCGACAACGGCCCCTTCAGCCCGGTCGCCGCGAGCCTGCTCACCGCGCAGATCGCGGACGCGCTCGCAGCCAGCCACGCCGACGGCGTGGTCCACCGGGACCTGAAGCCCGCCAACGTCCTGGTCGACGAGCGCGACGGCCAGATGAAGCCGATGCTCACCGACTTCGGCATCGCGCGCCTGGCCGACTCCCCGGGCCTGACCCGCACGCACGAGTTCGTCGGCACCCCGGCCTACGTGGCCCCCGAGTCCGCCGAAGGCCGTCCGCAGACCTCCGCCGTCGACATCTACGGCGCCGGCATCCTGCTCTACGAGCTCCTCACCGGCCGGCCGCCCTTCGCCGGCGGCACCGCGCTGGAGGTCCTGCACCGCCACCTCAGCGAGGAGCCTCAGCGCCCGCCGAACGTGCCCGAGCCGCTGTGGACGGTCATCGAGCGCTGCATGCGCAAGGAGCCCTACGAGCGCCCCAGCGCCGAGACCCTGGCGCGCGGCCTGCGCGTCGTCGCCGCCGGCATCGGCGTGCACTCCACGGGCGCCGAGGTCGAGGCCGCCCTCGGTGTCGGCGCGCTCCTCGCCCCCGACCCCTCGCCCGCGCCGGTGCCCGAGACCCCGGGCGCCGCGGACGCCACGCAGATGCTGCCCGGAGGGGCCGGGGCCTCCCCGGTGGGGGCCTACGACCCCAACGGCATGACCAGCGTGCTGCCGCCGGTCGGCGCGGCCGACGCCACGTCCGTCCTCCCGAGCACGGGGGCGCCCGGCGCCGACCCGACCTCGGTGATGCCGCCCGTGCAGCGGCCGGACCAGCCGCACCCGTGGCAGTCGCAGATGCAGGCCGCCCGCGACCGCAACGAGCAGACGCAGATGCAGTACCTGGACCCGAGCGAGGACCCGCTGCGCCGCCGGCCGCAGCGCCAGGGCCCGCCGCCGCAGCAGCAGTACCAGCAGCCGCAGCAGCCGCAGCGGCCCCAGCAGCGCCCCCAGCAGCCTCCGCAGCAGCAGCCGTACCGGCAGGCCCCGCCGCCGCAGCAGTACCAGCAGCCTCAGCAGTACCCGCAGCAGCCGTACTCGCCGCAGCCTCCGCCGCAGCACTATCAGCCGCAGCAGCCCCAGCAGTACCAGCAGCCGCAGGGGCAGCCCCAGTACCGCCAGCCCCAGGCGCCGCCCCAGCAGCAGCCCCCGCAGGGTCCGCCGCCGGGACGCCGGCCGGAGCGGCGGGAGCCCCGCGAGCCGCGCCGCAGCGCGAACCCGATCAAGATCCCGGGGCTGGGCTGCCTCAAGGGCTGCCTCGTCATGATCCTGCTGTTCTTCGTCGCGGGCTGGCTGATCTGGGAGTTCAGCGGACTCCAGGAATGGGTCGGCACCGGCAAGGGCTGGTTCGACCAGGTGTGGACCTGGGGATCGGACGCCGTCGACTGGATCAGCACGATCGGCGACACCGCCGGGAGCGGTACGGGAGGCGGCGCGAATCCCTGAGCCGACGCCCGGGGGCCGCCGCCGCGGGGCCCGAATCGGGCCCCGCGGCACCGACTTCGTGGATTTGTCGACTTCTGGGACGTGATTTCGCCCGCAGAAGTGAAGGTCGCCGCGATCCGTGGACTCCAACACCCACCTGGCCGCGTAGCTTTGGCACGTACGCCAGCCGCTGAGGGAGCAGTTGTGGCACGGAAGATCGGCAGCCGGTACACCGCGCACCAGATCCTGGGGCGCGGCAGCGCGGGCACGGTGTGGCTGGGCGAGGGGCCTGACGGCCCCGTCGCCGTCAAACTGCTGCGCGAGGACCTCGCGTCCGACCAGGAACTCGTCGGACGGTTCGTCCAGGAGCGCAGCGCCCTCCTGGGTCTGGAGCACCCGCACGTCGTCTGCGTCCGCGACCTCGTCGTGGACGGCAACGACCTCGCCCTCGTCATGGACCTCGTCCGCGGTACGGACCTGCGCACGCGCCTCGACCGCGAGCGGCGGCTCGCCCCCGAGGCGGCCGTCGCCATCGTCGCGGACGTCGCCGACGCGCTGGCCGCGGCGCACGCGGCCGGGGTCGTGCACCGGGACGTGAAGCCCGAGAACGTCCTGCTCGACATGCAGGGCCCGCTCGGCCCGGGCGGCGCCCACCCGGCGCTGCTCACCGACTTCGGCGTGGCCAAGCTCATCGACTCCCCCCGGCGGGCCACCGGCGGCCGGGCCTCGGCCCCCACCACCCGGATCATCGGCACGCCGGACTACCTGGCGCCGGAGATCGTGGAGGGGCTGCCGCCGCGCGCGGCGGTGGACATCTACGCCCTGGCCACCGTGCTCTACGAACTCCTCGCCGGTTTCACGCCGTTCGGCGGCGGGCATCCCGGGGCGGTGCTGCGGCGCCACGTGACGGAAACCGTCGTCCCGCTGCCCGGCATCCCCGACGAGCTGTGGCAGCTGATGGTCCAGTGCCTGGCGAAGGCCCCCGCCTCGCGGCTGCGGGCCTCGGAGCTCTCCCTGCGGCTGCGCGACCTGCTGCCGCTGCTGGCGGGGATGCCGCCGCTGGACGTGGACGAACCGGACGAGCCGGAGCAGGCGGAGTTCGTGGAACCGGAGGCGGCCGCGGATCCCGTGCGGCGGCGGGGTGTGGTTCCGCTGGTCCCCGGCTCCTCCACGGACTCCAACCGGGACACCCACACCTCGATGCGGGTGCCGGGACCGGACGAGCTGGCGGGGGGTGCGCTGGGCACCGCGCGGGTGCCGCGGCCCGCCGGCGGGCATCGGCCCGGCTCCGCGCGGCACCGGGCGGAGACCGTCCGCAAGCGGCGGCTCGCGCTGTCGGCTGCCGCGGTCGCGCTGGCCGCCGCGGTGGGTGTCGGCAGCTGGCTGGCCGTCTCCTCCGACTCGGCGGCGCCGCCGCAGGACAACAAGCAGTCGGGCTCGACGACCCCGTAGCCGGCGCGCCCCGCGGGTAGGCGACAGCCCCGCGGGGCTCCCCGGCTGCGCCCGCGGGGCTTCGGGGCTGCGGCCCCGCGGGCTTCGGGGTCAGGCCCCGGTGAGTTCCGGGTGCCAGCGCCGCGCCACCGCCGGGTGGGCGCGGACCCAGCCCTTCAGTTCGTTGCGGCCGTACTCCGCGTGCAGCGGGTTCGACGCGTCGTGGGCTATCCCCGGCGCCGCGTCCAGGTAGTCGCCCGGGACCGTCTCGATGACGGCGTCCAGCCTCGGGTTGTAGAAGAACGGCACCGAGAACCGCTCCACGCTCCCCGCCGGGCTCACCACGCGGTGGTCCGTCGCCGTGAGGTACCCCTCCGTCGCGATCTCCAGCAGCTCGCCCAGGTTGACCACGAAGGCCCCGGGCATCGGGGGGACGTCCAGGAAGGCCCCGTCCCGGACCACCTGGAGCCCGCCCACCGAGTCCTGGAGGAGGAGGGTGAGGAAGCCGTAGTCCTTGTGCGCCCCGACCCCCTGGTCGGTGCCCGTCGGGGCGGATCCCGGGTAGCGGATCAGTTTCGTGTGCAAGTGGGGCCGCTCCGCGAAGGCTTCGTCGAAGAAGTCCGGCGGGGCGCCGATCGAGGCGAGCAGTTCCCGGAGCAGGCGGTGGGCCACCGCCGCCAGCCGGGACTGCCACTCCAGCACCGCGTCCCGCAATTCCGGTAGCGCCGCGGGCCACTGGTTCGGGCCCTCCAGCCACAGGTACGCCGGGTCGTCCGGTCCGACCTCCCGCGCCGCCCGCTCGGCGCCCACGTCGAGCTGGTCGCGCCAGTCGGAGGCGCCTGCGGTCAGCTCGTGCCCGATGCGGGTGTAGCCGCGGAAGTGCGGGGAGTTGAGGTTGCTCACGGCCAGCCGGTCCGCCTCCGGGAGGGCGAAGAACGCCCTGGTCAGCTCCAGGATGCGGGTGGTCTCGGCGGCGGTGACCCCGTGTCCGGTGAGGTGCAGGAAGCCGCTGTCCCGGGCGGCCGCGTGCAGTTTCTTCCGGAAGGAATCGCGCAGCGCCGGATCGTCCGCCTGAGAGAGGTCCAGGACGGGGAGGGAGGGGGCCGCGGAGGAAGGGGAAGCGGTGGAAGAAGGTGAGGAGGCAGGGGAGGACGAGGGAGAAGGAGAAGGGTGCGCGGACGGCATGACGGCTCCGTTTCGGGATGTCACGGGGTCCTGTCCCCAGGGGTGGCGGGGGCCGCGGCTGGGGAGGGCCGCCGGCAGGGTTGGCGCCGGGACCGCGAGGCCGCGTACAGGACCAAGTCGGATCGGGGTGGATCAGGCTTGGGGATGGTCCGGCGGCAGACAGCTCGTCGTCGTGACACGCATGTGGTCCACGTGGCGGCGCTTGACGAGGAAGACGGTCATATCGTGAGCGTACGCCCGTGCGACCCGCCATTAGTACGGGTGATTCGGCCTGGCCGGAGAGCGTCCCCCGAGGACCGGCTACGCTGGACCCGTGGCAGTCGTCGATGTTTCCGAAGAGCTGAAGTCCCTCTCCTCGACCATGGGGTCGATCGAGGCCGTCCTGGACCTCGACAAGCTGAGGGCAGATATCGCCGTGCTCGAGGAGCAGGCCGCCGCGCCGTCCCTGTGGGACGACCCGGAGGCCGCCCAGAAGATCACGAGCAAGCTTTCGCACCTCCAGGCGGAGGTCCGTAAGACCGAGAGCCTGCGCGGGCGCATCGACGATCTCGCGGTGCTGTTCGACCTCGCCCAGGAGATGGACGACGCGGACACCCTCGCCGAGGCGGAGAGCGAGCTGATCTCCGTGCGCAAGGCGCTGGACGAGATGGAGGTCCGCACCCTGCTCTCCGGCGAGTACGCCGAGCGCGAGGCGCTGGTCAACATCCGTGCCGAGGCCGGCGGCGTGGACGCCTCCGACTTCGCCGAGCGCCTCCAGCGCATGTACCTGCGCTGGGCCGAGCGGCACGGGTACCCGACCGAGATCTACGAGACCTCGTACGCGGAAGAGGCCGGCATCAAGTCGACCACCTTCGTGGTCAAGGCCCCGTACGCCTACGGCACCCTCTCGGTCGAGCAGGGCACGCACCGCCTCGTCCGGATCTCGCCCTTCGACAACCAGGGCCGCCGCCAGACCTCCTTCGCGGGCGTCGAGGTGCTGCCGGTCGTCGAGTCCAGCGACCACGTCGAGATCGACGAGGGCGAGCTGCGCGTGGACGTGTACCGCGCCTCGGGCCCCGGCGGCCAGGGCGTCAACACGACCGACTCCGCGGTGCGCATCACGCACCTGCCGACCGGCATCGTGGTCTCCTGCCAGAACGAGCGCTCGCAGATCCAGAACAAGGCCTCCGCGATGAACGTCCTCCAGGCCAAGCTGCTCGAGCGGCGCCGCCAGGAGGAGAAGGACAAGATGGACGCCCTCAAGGACGGCGGAAGCTCCTGGGGCAACCAGATGCGCTCCTACGTCCTGCACCCGTACCAGATGGTCAAGGACCTCCGGACGGAGTTCGAGGTCGGCAACCCGCAGGCGGTGCTCGACGGCGAGATCGACGGCTTCCTGGAGGCCGGGATCCGCTGGCGCAAGCAGCAGGAGCAGACCGCCTAAGCACGCAGCTGCGTAGGAACACGCTGGTCAGAAGCGCCGGAAGGGCCCGGACACCGTCACGGTGTCCAGGTCTTCTGCCGCTCCACCGACGAGGCCTACTACGCGGCCGGCACCTACATCGCCGATTCCTGCGACCGGCTCGTCGCCGTCTGGGACGGCCTG
>NZ_JBEXPT010000191.1:0-7670 GCF_040612195.1 Streptomyces sp. NPDC006450
CCCCGGGCAACGGCGCCGCGCCGGACCGTCACCCCCGCGCCCCCGGCACCGTTTCCAGGGCATGACGCTCCCCGCACCACGCGCCGGCCGAGCCCCCGGCAGGGAATTGGCCGACCCCGCCTTCTGGCAGGCGCCCCCCGCCCACCGCCTGGCCGCCTTCGCCCGCCTGCGGGCGCTGGACTCCCCCGTGTTCGTCCCCGAGGGCACCGGGCACTGGGCCCTCGTACGGCACGCGGACGTACAGGAGGCGAGCCGGCTGCCCAAGGTGTTCGCCAGCGCGCCCGGGGTGACGACGCCCGAGCCGGCCCGGTGGGTGCGGGCGCTGTTCGGTGACTCGATGGTCAACCTGGACGGCGCCGAGCACGCGCAGCTGCGCAAGATCGTGCAGCGGGCCTTCACCCCCCGACTGCTGGCGGCCGCCGAGGAGGACATCCACGCGGTGGCGGCGCGCATCGTGGACGACGTACTGGACCGGCGGCCTGACGAGTTCGTCGAGGCGGTGGCCTCGAAGCTGCCCCTGGAGGTCATCTGCAACATGATGGGCATCCCGGAGCGCTACCGCGCCGAGATCGCCGACCGCGTCAACCACGCCTCCGAGAACATCGGCGTCGAACGGGGCCTGACGGCCCGGCTGCGGATGCCCGGGCGCGGACTGCGGGCCCTGGCCCGGATGCAGCGGATGGTGGCGGGGATCGGGCGGGAGCGGCGCGCGAACCCGACCGACGACCTGATCTCGGCGCTGGTCTGCGCGAACGTGGACGGCGAGGCGCTCGGCGCCCGCCAACTCGGCGCTTTCTTCTCCCTGTTGATGGTGGCCGGAGTGGAGACCACCCGCAATGCCATCACCCACGGCCTCACCCTGCTGACCGACCACCCGGCCCAACGCGACCTGCTGCTGGCGGACTTCGAGGCGCACGCGGACGGCGCGGTGGACGAGATGATCCGCCACTCCACGCCGATCATCCAGTTCCGCCGGACCGTCGTCGCCGAACACACCCTGGGCGGCCACGCGTTCGTCCCCGGCGACAAGGTGGTGCTGTACTACGCGTCCGCCAACCGCGACGAGGCCGTCTTCCCCGATCCGGACGCTTTCGACATCACCCGCTCCCCCAACCCCCACCTGGGATTCGGCGGCGGCGGACCGCATTTCTGCCTGGGCGCGCACCTGGCGCGGGTGGAGATGAAGGCGCTGTTCCGCGAGCTGCTGACCCGCCCGGTCGGCCTGCGCGCGGTCGGCCTGCCCGACCTGGCCGGGTCCAGCTTCGACAACCGGGTCCGCTCACTGCGCTTCGCCTTCGAACAGCCTTAGGCCGGCCCGGAAGACGCGGACCGGCCACCGGCCACCGGGCAGGCTGGGAGCCCGGCGGCCGGAGCGGGGGCCGGCGCACGGCGTGCGCGCGCGCGACGGGTGCCTGCGACAAGCCCTAGCGCTGCAGGCGCCGCACCGCGAGGACGGCGTGGGCGCTGTGGTTGAGCACCTCGGTGTCCCCCGCGAACGCCTGCAGCGTCTCGGCGTCGACCGGACGGCCGGGAACCGCCTCGGGCCAGGCGCGGGTGGCGAAGAGGAAGTACGCCTGCCCGCTCTCGGCCGCCGCCTTGACCCACTCCGGCGGGGCGATGCACTTCGCGTTCATGCCCGGCAGGGTCAGCGCGATCTGGTTGCCCTCCAGGAGGATCTGCACCGGGAAGGAGGCCGGGTTGCGGACGCCGTCCATCACCACGTCGCCGATGGGCAGGCCGATCTCCTCCAGCAGCCCGCGGGCGGCCGCCTCGCTCGCCGCGGGACCGTCGGGGCCGTCCCCGAGGATGTAGGCGAGGAGATAGGGAATGTCGTGGGCCTCGTCGGGGTCGCCGATCCACGCGAGCACCGAAAGGGTGCCCAGCTTGGAGCGGTCGAGTTCGGCCTGGGTAGAAGTCATGCGCCGCACCTTAGTGGTCGCCGGCCCGGCCCTTTGACGCCGTTTCACCCGGGCGGGCTAGACCGTCCAGAAACCACCTCCGGAATTCGCCAGCATGTTCGCGTCCTGATACTGGAGCCGCACGATGCGCGCGTTTTCCGGAATTTCGAACACCACCCATCCTTCGGCCCGCTCACCGACCGCGAGCGAATCGAAGACGAGCGGTTTGCCGGTCGTGAGCTCCCCCGTGGGCACCACCGGGTGGCGCTGCCCCGCGCCGTCGAGCGCCCACATGCGCCCGAGAGCCCCGTACGAGGCCCCGCCCACGTTGACGAAGGACATCGAGGCGGCCACCCAGCGCTTGCCCGCCGCCGGGGCGAAGTTCTTCTCGACGCTGACCGCCGGATCGACGTAGGCGCCCAGCACCACCTGGAGGTGGCGGCCCACCTCCCGGCCCCTGACCCGTACGGAGTCACCCACACGGGCGTCCTTCGAGGCGGCTCGCGCCACCCCGTCCCGGTCCGCCGCGGGATCGTCCCCGATGCCCGGCACACCGTCGTCCACGGGCACGGCGGGCACCGCGGCAGGGGCGAGCGCGGCCCCTTCCGGGGCTCCGGAGCAGGCCGTGGCGCCGAACAGCAGGAGCGGGAGGAGGGCGGCCGTGGCAAGAGCGGACTGACGCATGCGGGATCCCTTCGGGGATCTTCGGGGACGTATTCCGGTCAGTCTCACGCGCCCGGGCGGGCAATTGCACACATCGACACGATCCCGCGGAACGCATTGACCTCCGCATGCCAGCACAATGCGTTCCGGCGGAATTCCGCAACCCCTCAACCCCCTCGTCCAACAGGAGGAACGATGGCCACGACCGGCCCCCGCATGGCCTTGGCCGCACTCGCCGCACTGGGCGCCACGGCGGTATTCACCGCCCCGGCGCATGCCGCACCCTACGGCGGCGACCATTACGTACATGGCATTTACGTATCGCCGGAAGCGCACATCGCTTCCGACGGCACGATCCACCTTTTCGGTGAGTACCACTGCACCACTCCGTCACCCTCGGGAGCGGTTCAGATCAAGGCGACCATCGAGCAGGAGGACGTCCGCCTCAGCATCGGCGGCGGCGACGCCCGGTGCGACGGCGCGGTGCACGCGTGGTCGGCGCACGGCACGCTCCGGCTGACCCCGACCGTCCACGCGGGCGAGGCACTGGCCAGGGCCGAGCTGCAGGAGATCCGTTTCGGCGGCGGACTGCTGCCCCGCTCGATCGACACGGTCGCGCAGGACGCCCACCCGGTCCGGGTGATCGACCACCGGTAGCCGGCGGCCGCGGTGCGCGCGTACGCCCCTCCGGTAGCCGCCGCTACCGGGAGCCGGGCGTCAGCCGGAGCCGGACGGGAGCCGTCAACGGCACGCGGGCGCCTCGCCCGTCATCGACATGAAGGCCACCGTCTGGCACCCCGGGTCCGTGTCCGGACGCCCGGTCGACCAGTCCACCGCCGTCGCCGCCCCGGCCGCGCACAGCAGCAGCGCCAGGACGCCCGTCACCGCGCGCTTGCTCAGCCGTCGCACGGCAGGTTCCACAGAATCCGTTCCATGGCGGCATCATCACCCCGCCCTCACCGCCCCACAACTCGACGTGAGCGACCGGTCACGTTCCGCCCCCTCGCCGCCCGCACCGCCGCCGACCGCGCCCTGTCCCGCCGCCGTCCGTCCGGCCGCCGTCCGTCCCCTCACGGTGCGCTCCGCGCCGCGCTGCCCGCCGCGGAGAACTCGCACCACACCGCCTTGCCGTCGCCCCGGGACTCCACCCCCCAGTGCGTGGCCAGCGCGTCCACCAGCAGCAGCCCGCGGCCCGTGGTCGCCGACTCCCCCGGGGTGCGCCGGCGCGGCCACACGCTGGAGCGGTCCTTGACCCACAGCCGGATCCGCCGGACCGGCTCGGGCAGCACCTCCATCGTCAGCACCGCTCCGCCGTCCGTGTGCAGCAGGGCGTTGACCAGCAGCTCTCCCGCCGCCAGCTCCACGTCGTCGGCGAGTTCCGGCATGCCCCAGTCGCGCAGCGCCTGCCGCAGGGCGTAGCGGGCCTCGGAGAGCCCCTCCGGGTCCGCCTGGTGGACGTACTGGTGGATGCGCGGGGCCCGGTGGGTGCCCGGGTCGGGGGCCCGGCGCAGCACCAGCAGGGCCACGTCGTCGCCGGAGCCCCAGCGCTCCCACAGCCGGTCCGAGAGGTGGTCGGCGAGCGCCCCGGCCCCCTGGGGGCCGCTGCGGACCGCGTGGGCGAGGGCGTCCATGCCCTGGGTGATGGCGGTGCCGGGCTCCTCGACGAGCCCGTCGGTGCAGAGCACGAGGGTCTCGCCGGGGACCAGGTCGAGCCGGGTCTCGGGGAACTCCTCCTGCTCGAAGATCGTGGCCAGCCCGAGCGGCAGGCCGCCGCGCACGTTGGGCCAGCCCGTTCGCCCGTCCGTGTGCCGGATCAGCGGTCCGAGGTGGCCCGCGCGGACGGCCCGTACGCCGCCGGTCTCCAGGTCGACCTGGGCGTACATGCAGGTCGCGAACCGTTCGGTGTCCAGCTCGGCCAGGAAGCGGGAGGCGCGCGCCAGCACGGTGGAGGGCGGATGGCCCTCGCCCGCGTAGGCCCGCAGCGCGATGCGGAGCTGGCCCATGATCGCGGCGGCGTGCGTGTCGTGGCCCTGCACGTCGCCCACGACGATGCCGACGCGGTCGCGGGGCAGCGCGATCACGTCGTACCAGTCCCCTCCGACCTCGCGTCCGCTCCAGGCCGAGTGGTAGCGCACCGCGATCTCCCCGCCGGTGATGTCGGGGATCCGCCGCGGCAGCATGGCCGCCTGCAGCATGGTGGCGAACTCGCGCTCCTGGTCGAAGAGGAGCGCCCGCTGGAGCGACTGGGCGACGATGCCCGCCAGGCCCAGGCAGAGGTTGCGCTCCTCGGGGCTGAATTCGGTGCGGCGGCGGTAGAAGAGCACCAGTCCGCCGATGGCCTCGGCCTGCGCGATGAGCGGGAGGTAGGCGGCCGCGTCGTACTGGATGCGGCGCAGGTAGTCGGAGAGCAGCGGGAACTCCTGCGCCAGCTCCGTCAGCGAGGTGACGAAACGTGCCTTCCTGCTGAGCACCGCCTGCGACAGCGGCAGCGAGCCGTCCAGCCGGGTGAACTTGCGCTCGCTGAGGATCTCCAGGGACTCCCCGCTCAGCGCGATGATCTTGATGGTTCCGCCCTCGACCAGCCCCAGCGCCAGTCCCTCCGCGCCGAGCCGCTCCAGCGCCCCCGCGCCCGTCAGCGTGGCCGTCACGTCGTCGACCGTCACCGCCCGCGACAGGGCCTCCGTGGTCCGCTGCACGATGGCCGCCTGCTGGGCGCGCGCCGATTCGAGCTTGCGCAGCACCGTGAGGTGGGCGAGCTCGGCCGTCGCGTCCCGGACGATGCCGACGATGCGCACCGGGCGGCCCTCAGCTTCCCGCAGGACCCGGCCCTGGGTGTGGGTCCACTGGTCGCGGCCGTCGCGCCGCTGCACCGTGAAGTACTGGCCGTACGTCTCCTCCCCGGCGTCCAGGACGCCCTGGACGGTGTCCCTGAGCCGGGCGGCGTCGTCGATCGGGATCCGCAGGCCCACGCTGTCGGGGGTGCCGTCGAAGTCCTGCGGATCCAGGTCGAAGACCGCCATCCCGGCCTCGTCCATGGTCATGGTCCCGGCGCCGAGGTCCCACTCGAAGCTGCCCATGCCGTTGAGCGCGAGCCGCTCGCCGGGGTCGGTGAGGGGGTGCTGGGCGCTCCCGGCACTCCCCGCGCTCCCGGGGCCGTCCGGTCTCTTGTCGCGTCGCTCCGCCGCTGCCACGAGACTCACACCACCTAACGGCCGGGCCAGCACGGCTGGGAAATGAGCCGCTCCCACTCCTCGTCAGGATGCCCCGGAAGGGTGCGTCCGGCCTCCTGCCAGCGCTTGAGGAGGGAGAGGTAGATCACCGAGGGGTCGTACGGGGCCTGGGAACGCTGCGCCTGGGAACGCTGCGCCTGCGCGTGCCGACCCTGCGGGTACGGGTCCTGCGGGTACGGGTCCTGCGGATACGCGTCCTGCGCGCGCGGGGACTGCGGGTACGGGGGCTGCGGGTACGGGGTCTGCCCGTACGGCCGCGGGGGCGCCGCCCTCGTCGTCGTGCCGGGCTGCTCCGCACGGCTCGCCGGAATCCTCACCCAGCCCCTGCCCTGTGCGCGCTCCTCGCTCATCGCGACACCTCTCACGTCGTGTGACTGGCTCTCACGCTCTGCGCCCGGCAGCCGAAGCCCGGTCGGTCCGGGGCGCACCGCTGGAACCCCTCAGCGGGCTCCGGGCCCCCAGACGCTTGCGGACTCCTGAGACCAGTCTCCCCGCCGTGAAGCCGGCGCCGTGCACGAATCGCATGGAAGGGCCGAATGAGGGAGCGGTCAGCAGCCCCGCGAAGAACAGCCCCGGCCACGAGGACTCGAAGCCGGGACTCAGCTCCGGCGTCCCGCTCTCCCCTACGGTGGCCAGCGCGGCCCGCAGCCCCGCGTCGAGCAGCTCCAGCCGGGCCAGGTCCGGGGCGAAGCCGGTCGCCGCGATCACGTGCGAGGTGTTCAGGACGACGGGCTCCCCCGCGGCGGTGGACAGCCCGAGCCGGGTCCCCCCGCCCGCCGGGACCGCCCGCTGCAACCGGTGGCCGAGCAGGACCGGGACCCGCCGCTCGAAGCGCTCCCGCAGCCACCAGGCTCCGGCCGGGCCCAGGGCGGTCGCCGCGATCCGCTCCCGGGTGGGCGCGGGCAGCCTGCGCACCGCCCAGGGCAGCTCCGACCAGGCCCAGCTCCGCCAGCCGGTGCCCAGGCCGCTGTGCGGATCGCGCAGGGCGCGCAGCGGGGGCCGCCGCAGCGGCTGCGGGACGGTGTTCCAGTTCAGCCGGGTGCGCCGGGCCACCAGGCACGGGCGGGCGCCGTTCTCCGCGAGCAGGGCCGCGGTCTCCAGCGCCGCCTGCCCGGCGCCGAGCACGGCGACCTCGCGGCCGGTGAAGCGGGTCAGGTCGCGGTGGCCGCTGCTGTGCGAGTAGTGGGACGCGGGCAGTTCCCGTAGCGCCTCGGGGTACCGGACGAACGGCATCACGCCCACGGCCAGCGCGACGGTCCGGGCGAGCAGCTGCGGCCCCTCGGCGGTACGGATCCGGAAACCCCCGCCCTGCGGGGTGACTTCGATGACGGTCGCCTCCTCCACCCGGGGCGCTGCGTGCCGGGCGAACCAGAGCCCGTACGCGCTGAACGTCCCGATGGGCAGCGGAGTTCCGTGTTCGGCGGCGATCCCGTGGCCCGCGCAGTATTCGGCCAGCGTGTAACGCCCGTCGGGCGCCGAGAGGTTGGAGGACCACGGCTCCGACTTGAGGTACATGCCCTCGGGCATGTGGTCCCGCCAGGAGGCCATGGGACGCCCGAGGATCCGCACCCCGAGCCCCGCACCGGCCGCGTGGGCGGCGATCGACAGCCCGTAGGGCCCCGCTCCGACCACCACGAGATCGTCCATCCGTGTCACCGCAGTCCCTCCAGCCTCATGGTTTGTCTCCCGCCACCTGCGCCCCGAGCCGCCCCCGCGCCCCTACGCCCTACACGCCTACGGCCGTACGGCCTTACCGCGTCACCAGCTCGTCCGGCTCCGCCGGGGCTTCCTGCGGAGCCGAGCGGACGCCGGGGCCGCCGGGGCCGCCGGGGCCGCCGGAGGCACCTGCCTCGCCGGGCGGCGCCAGCTCCCGGCCCCG
>NZ_JBEXPT010000192.1:0-7625 GCF_040612195.1 Streptomyces sp. NPDC006450
GGCTCCCGCAGACCCCCGCCCGCACCTCCGTCATCGGGCCCGACGCGACCCGCCAGGAGGAGTACCCGGCCGCGGGCGGCGCGGGGGGCGGCGGGGGGGTGCGGGGGGCCGGCCGCGGGGGCCGCCCCCCCCGCGCGGCGGGGGGCCCCCCCCCGGCGGTGATCCCGCGAGCGGCGCGGGCTACTTCTTGCGGCGACGGCCGCCCGTGGCCTTCGCGGCCTTACGGCGCTCCGCACGCGTCATCCCGGCGTCCTCACCGGAATCCGAGTCGAAGTCGCCCTCGACGACGCCGCCCTCACCGTCCACGGTGGGCGCGGAGAAGTGCAGCCGGTCCGGC
Organism: Streptomyces sp. NPDC006450; assembly: GCF_040612195.1. Lineage (NCBI taxonomy): Bacteria > Bacillati > Actinomycetota > Actinomycetes > Kitasatosporales > Streptomycetaceae > Streptomyces > Streptomyces sp. NPDC006450. The sequence continues at coordinate 338 of NZ_JBEXPT010000192.1, forward strand.
CGCTGCGGGGCGTCCAGACCCTTCGCCCGGATCTCGGGCTTGGCCAGCGACGGACCGGAGTCCGAGACCAGGACCTCCTCGACCTGCTGCTCGACCTGGACCTCCAGGTTGAACAGGTAGCCGACGGACTCCTCCTTGATGCCCTCCTGCATGGCGTTGAACATGTCGAAGCCCTCGCGCTGGTACTCGACCAGCGGGTCCTTCTGGGCCATCGCCCGCAGGCCGATGCCCTCCTGCAGGTAGTCCATCTCGTACAGGTGCTCGCGCCACTTGCGGTCCAGCACCGACAGCACCACGCGCCGCTCCAGCTCGCGCATGATGTCGGAGCCGAGGGCCGCCTCGCGGGCCTCGTACTGCTCGTGGATGTCGTCCTTGACGGACTCCGCGATGAACTCGGCGGTGATGCCGGCGCGGTCGCCCGCGGCGTCCTCCAGCTCCTCCACCGTGACCTTGATCGGATAGAGCTGCCGGAAGGCGTTCCACAGCCGGTCCAGGTCCCACTCCTCCGCGAACCCCTCGACCGTCTCGGCCGTGATGTACGCGTCGATCGTGTCGTCCATCATGTGACGGATCTGCTCCTGGAGGTCCTCGCCCTCCAGGACCCGGCGGCGCTCCTTGTAGATGACCGTGCGCTGGTTGTTGAGGACCTCGTCGTACTTCAGGACGTTCTTGCGCGTCTCGAAGTTCTGGGTCTCGACCTGCGACTGGGCCGACGCGATGGCCCGCGTGACCATCTTGTTCTCGATCGGCACGTCGTCCGGCACGTTCGCCATCGACATGACGCGCTCGACCATCTGCGCCTTGAACAGGCGCATCAGGTCGTCACCGAGCGACAGGTAGAAACGGGACTCGCCCGGGTCGCCCTGTCGGCCGGAGCGGCCGCGCAGCTGGTTGTCGATGCGGCGCGACTCGTGGCGCTCGGTGCCCAGCACGTACAGCCCGCCGAGCTCCTTGACCTCCTCGAACTCCGCCTTCACGGCCGCCTCGGCCCGCGTGAGCGCCTCGGGAAGGGCGTGCGCCCACTCCTCGATGTGCTCCTCCGGGTCCAGACCGCGCTGGCGCAGCTCGGCCTCCGCGAGGTCGTCCGGGTTGCCGCCGAGCTTGATGTCGGTACCACGGCCGGCCATGTTCGTGGCGACCGTGACGGCGCCGCGACGGCCCGCCTGGGCGACGATCGTCGCCTCACGGTCGTGCTGCTTCGCGTTCAGCACCTCGTGCGGGATGCCCCGCTTGGAGAGCTGCTGCGAGAGGTACTCGGACTTCTCGACCGACGTCGTACCGACGAGGATCGGCTGGCCCTTCTCGTGCTTCTCCGCGATGTCGTCGACCACGGCGGCGAACTTCGCGACCTCGGTGCGGTAGATCAGGTCCGCCTGGTCCTTGCGGACCATGTCGCGGTTGGTCGGGATCGGGACGACACCGAGCTTGTAGATCTGGTGGAACTCCGCGGCCTCGGTCATGGCCGTACCGGTCATGCCCGACAGCTTCGAGTACAGGCGGAAGAAGTTCTGGAGGGTGATCGTGGCGAGGGTCTGGTTCTCGTCCTTGATGTCCACCCCTTCCTTCGCCTCGATCGCCTGGTGCATGCCCTCGTTGTAGCGGCGGCCGGCGAGGATACGGCCGGTGTGCTCGTCGACGATCATGACCTCGCCGTCGATGACGACGTAGTCCTTGTCGTTCTTGAACAGTTCCTTCGCCTTGATGGCGTTGTTCAGGTAGCCGACGAGCGGGGTGTTCACCGACTCGTAGAGGTTCTCGATGCCGAGCCAGTCCTCGACCTTCGCGACACCGGACTCGTGGATGCCGACGGTGCGCTTCTTCTCGTCGACCTCGTAGTCGCCGGTCTCCTCGATGCCCTTGAGGGGCTGACCGGGCTCGCCCTTGGTCAGGCGCGTGACCAGCTTCGCGAAGTCCGCGTACCACTTGGTGGCCTGGTCGGCCGGACCCGAGATGATCAGCGGGGTACGGGCCTCGTCGACGAGGATCGAGTCGACCTCGTCGACCACGGCGAAGTTGTGGCCGCGCTGGACGAGCTCGTCCTGCGACCACGCCATGTTGTCGCGGAGGTAGTCGAAGCCGAACTCGTTGTTCGTGCCGTACGTGATGTCGGCGGCGTACTGCTCGCGGCGCTGCGCCGGAGACATGTTCGCCAGGATGCACCCGACCTCCAGACCGAGGAACTTGTGCACCCGGCCCATCATCTCGGAGTCGCGCTCGGCGAGGTAGTCGTTCACCGTGATCAGGTGGACGCCCTTGCCGGAGAGCGCGTTCAGGTACGCGGGCAGCGTGCCGACGAGGGTCTTGCCCTCACCGGTCTTCATCTCGGCCACGTAGCCGAGGTGCAGCGCCGCGCCACCCATCATCTGTACGTCGTAATGACGCTGGCCGAGGACGCGCTTGGCGGCCTCGCGGACCGTCGCGAAGGCCTCGGGCAGCAGGTCGTCCAGGCTCTCGCCGTCCTGGAAGCGCTGCTTGTACTCGTCCGTGAGCGCACGCAAGTCGGCGTCGGAGAGGTTGACGAAGTCCTCTTCGATGGAGTTGACCTGGTCCGCGATGCGGTGCAGTTTTTTGAGGATCTTGCCTTCGCCTGCACGCATGAGCTTGTTGAAGACGGACACCGAGGTTTGTCTCCTTGCCGGTCGGGCCTGGCACTGTTTCGTGCACGGGCACGGAGGGTGGGCCCCACCGCAACGGCCATCGTAAGCGAGGACGCGGTCGCGTCGGGAGGTCCGCACTGCCGCGGGGCTGGACTGCCCGGAAATGAGAACGTGCGAGGGGCACCGAAGGTGCCGGTATGGGTGGACCCTCTTCCAAGAATCCGCTGCGCCGCCGCCGTCCTCCCAGAGCAGAATCCCCCCATGGAACCGACCACGCTGGCCACTCGGCGCCTCGTCCTGCGCCCCCACCTCCCCCCGGACGCCGCCGAGGTGTACGCGGCGTGCCAGGACCCGGCGATCCAGCACTGGATGCCCGTACCCGTCCCGTACGGTCACGCGGACGCCGAGTCCTACGTGGCCAAGGTCCCGGCGGCATGGCGGGAGGACTCCGAGTACGCCTTCGCGGTCCTCCTCGGCGCCGACGGCCCGCTGGTCGCCACCATCGGAGTCATGCAGCGCGGCCCGAGCGCGCACGAGGTCGGCTTCTGGACCGCCCCGGGACACCGGCGCCGCGGCTACCTGGCCGAGGCCCTGCCCGCCGTGGCCCGCTGGGCCTTCACCGAGGCCGGCTGCGTACGGTTGATCTGGCGGGCCAGCGTAGGCAACGACGCCTCCCGCGCGGCCGCGGAGAAGGCCGGCTTCGTCATCGAGGGCGTCCAGCGCGCGGGCATCGAGATCCGCGAGACCCTGCGGGACTGCTGGATCGGCGCCCTGCTCCCCTCGGACCTGGGCCTTCCCTCACGCCTCCCGTACCTGCCCTCGCCTGTCAGTGCCACCCCCTAGGGTTCCGCCATGACGACCGCGCCCTCGCCCACCCTGTCCCTGTCCGCCGACGAGGCCCGCCGCATCGCCCTGCGCGCGCAGGGATTCCTGGGTGCTCCGGACCGGCGCGGCGGTGTCCGCGGCGTCCTGCGCCACCTGGGCGCCGTCCAGCTCGACACGATCTCCGTGCTGGCCCGCTCGCACGAGCTCGTCCCGTACGCGCGCCTGGGAGCCGTCGGGCGCTCCACCGTCGAAGCCTCGTACTGGTCGCAGAACCACGCCTTCGAGTACTGGTCGCACGCGGCCTGCATCCTGCCGATCGAGGAATGGCCGCACTTCGCCTTCCGCCGCCGGGCCAACAAGGTCCGCGGCCACCGCTGGCACGTCCTGGAGGACAAGCACCGCTCGACGAAGACGGTCCTGGACCGCCTCGCGTCCGAAGGACCGCTCACCTCCACCGAACTGGGCGGCGCCAAGAACGGCGGGGAATGGTTCGAATGGTCCGAGACGAAGATCGCGGTGGAGTGGCTCCTCGACATCGGCGAGGTCGTCTGCACCGAGCGGCGCGGCTGGAAGAGGGTCTACGACCTCCCCGAACGGGCCGTCCCCGAGGCGCTGCTCCACGACGATCTGGACGACCGCGAGTGCAAGCGCCGCCTGGTGGCCCTCGCCGGGCAGTCCCTGGGCGTGGGCACCCGCTCCGACATCGCGGACTACCACCGCCTCAAGGGCCCCGACTTCGACGCCGTGGTCGAGGACTCGGGCCTGGTCCCGGTGGAGGTGGAGGGCTGGGACAAACCGGCCTGGGCGGACCCCTCGGCCCTGGCCACCCTCCCCCGGGGCCGCCACCGCACGACGCTCCTCTCCCCCTTCGACTCCCTGGTCTGGGAGCGCCCGCGCACGGAGCGGATCTTCGGCTTCACCCACCGCCTGGAGGCGTACGTGCCCAAGCCCCGGCGGATCCACGGCTACTTCGCGATGCCGCTGCTGGCCGGAGGCCGCCTCCAGGGCCGCGTGGACCCGGCCCGCGAGGGCACCACCCTCGTAGCCCGCCAACTCTCCCTGACCACCCCGAAGGCAGCCCGCCCCATGGCCGAAGCCCTCCGCGAGGCCGCCTCCTGGGTCGGCTGCGACACGATCCGCATCGACAGGGCGAGTTCCCCGGCGGAAGCCCAGGCGGTCACCGCGGAACTGTCCGCCCTCTGACGGCCGGTGCCCGGCTCTGGTGTCCTTCCGGCCGTCCGGCGTCCGAGGACTGGGTGCGGGGGTCGGGAGTCGGGGGTCCGGGGTCCGTAGGGGGTCCGGGGCGGAGCCCCGGACGGCTCCGGTCAGCGCACGGGGACCGGAGCAAGGGCGTGCAGGGGGCTCCGCCCCGCAGGGCCACCGCGCACACGAGGCCCCCGAGCCGCCCGCCCTATCGGATCTCGAGGATCTTCTCCCGCATCGCGTACACCACCGCCTCCATCCTGGAGTGCAACTGCAGCTTCTCCAGAATGTTCCGCACGTGGTTCTTCACGGTGTTCTCGGAGATGAACAACTCCTTCGCGATGTCGCGGTTGTTCATCCCGGTGGCCACCAGTTTCAAGACCTCGAGCTCCCGGTCCGTCAGCCGCGGCGCCGGCACCAGCCGCCGCTCGTCCGTCCGCTGGATCATCGACTTGAACTCCGTCAGCAGCTTCGACGCCATCGACGGACTGATCTGCGACTGGCCGTCCGCCACCGCGCGGATCGCCGTCGCGACCTCGTCCGTCGAGATCTCCTTCAGCAGGTACCCCGTCGCCCCCGCCTTGATCGCGTCGTAGAGGTCCGCCTCCTCGTCGCTGATCGTCAGCATGATGATCTTCGCGGAGGGTGCCACCTCCTTGATCGAGGTACAGGCCTCGATCCCGCCGCGCCGCGGCATCCGCACATCCATCAGCACGATGTCCGGCAGCAGATCCGCCGCCTTGTCCACGGCCTCCGCCCCGTCACCCGCCTCGCCGACGACCTGGATGTCCTCTTCCTGCGCGAGGACGATCTCCAGCCCGCGCCGGAACAGCGCATGGTCGTCGACCACGAGCACCCGGATCGGCTCCGCCACCCGGTCCTCCTCACGGCAGCCCGCACCGTTGTCATCACGCACCGGCCCGAAGCTGTCCGCCATCGTTCCTCCCCCTGCACCACGTGTGCTGAGCTGCTGGGTCAATCCGACGAGAGCGGCCGCCGGCTGACTGCCCGACATGATTCCATGCCCGCGCAGCCGAACGGGGGCCGACGATTACCGGCCGACCCATACAGGCCACCGCTTATCGGCCATCACCTCATGGGAGTGCCCCCGCGCCCGCCTGGGCGAACGCGGGGGCACCACACCGGCACCGCACGGACATCCGGATCCAGCCCGGAATCAGTCCGGAATCAGCCGCTCAGCCTCCGAGCGCGCCACCCGCGCCCGCGCCGTCGAGCTCGTCCGAGCCGGAGGCGTCCGGGTTCAGGTGGATCACGCCGTAGTCGTAGCCGTGGCGCCGGTAGACGACGCTCGGCATCTTGGTGTCGGAATCGACGAACAGATAGAAGTCGTGACCGACCAGTTCCATCTCGTACAGGGCCTGGTCCAGCGACATGGGTGCGGCCGAGTGGGTCTTCTCGCGCACGATGAGCGGGCCTTCGCCCTGCACTTCGAGCGATCCGATCCGAGTGGTCGGAATCGCGTCCGCGTCCGCCTTCTCTCCGTTGACCGGCTCGCCGTTGCCATTCAGGGTCGCGGCGTTCGGGACCACGTCGGCGACCTCCGCCGCCGAGAGCCGTCCACTGCCACGACGGGTGTGGCGCTTGTCGTGCTGCTTGCGCAGCCGGGCCTCCAGCTTGTCCTGAGCGAGGTCGAGCGCCGCATACGGGTCGGCGGCGGCGGCCTCGGCACGAATCACCGGGCCCCGCGAACGCAGGGTGATCTCCACGCGGTCGGAACGGTCGGCCTGGCGCGGGTTGTGCTCCTTGGACACCTCGACGTCCAAGCTGATCACCTTGGCGTCGAGCTTCTGGATCCGCTCCGGATTCAGCTTCTCGGCCACGTGCTTGCGGAACCGGTCGGGCACCTCGGTCTTACGGCCCTTGACGACGATGTCCACGCAGAACTCCGTTCCCGGATAGCTCCGCCTCAGGGGCGAAGCGTCTCCCTTTCGCACCAGACCCCGGTGAACACCGGAGCCTCGGACTTGGCGACTTCCACCTCCTCCTCCCCCATCGGCAAGATCTACACCCCACCGACTTCGGAGTCGAGGGACAACCTCTGACACGAAGTTTCCGAAACGTCACAACGCTCGAAACCTGCGCTCCGATGCGTGGGGCCCAAGGTTCGCCAATTCCTTACAACCGAACATATCCCTCTATGCCGGTTGTCGGCACCCGCTACCGGAACGTACCTCCGTTCAGGTGGCCGCTCCCTCTTACTACCTGCAACGATGCGCCTTCCCTTCCAGTTCCAAATCTATTCACCAGTTTCTTGCTCTGTACGAGTTGCGGCCGTGTCGCGACGCACGAAGGAGTCCGCGGGCGCGGCCACCACGGCGGCCACCAGAGCCGCCGCGTCCGCCCGGCCCGGCACCCCGATCCCGGCCGCGCGCAGCGCCCGCGCCGCCTCCACCAGCGTGGATCCGGTGGTGACCAGGTCGTCCACGAGCACGATCCGAGCCGCCCCCGCCATCACCCGCCCGGCGCCGGGCCGCGCTTCCAGGGCGCCCGCGAGGTTCTCGCGGCGCTGCGCCGCCCCCAGGCCCGCCTGGTCGGCCACCGCCCGCCGCAGCCGCAGTACGGGCGTCACGCGCGCGGGAACCCCCTCCCGCCGCATCCGCGCCGAGGCGGCCAGCGCGATCCTGCGCGCCGGGTCGTGCCCG
>NZ_JBEXPT010000193.1:0-7610 GCF_040612195.1 Streptomyces sp. NPDC006450
CCCGAACAGCGTCCGCTGTTCGGGGCCTCGCTATCGTGCGGCCGTGGTGGGATCAGACGGCAGCGGCCTCGGACGCCCTTCTCCGGGGCTTCCAGCCCGGCTTCGGGATGGAGGCGATGAGGCGCTGGGTGTAGGGGTCCTGAGGATCGTCGAGGACGGTCGTGACCGGACCGGATTCGACGACCCTTCCCGCCCGCATCACCAGCACGTCGTCACAGATGTGCCGGACCGCTCCGAGGTCGTGCGTGATGAACAGCAGTGCGGTCCCGGTTTCCGCTCGGATCTGTGCGAGCAGGCCCAGGATCTGAGCCTGGATGGACACGTCCAGAGCCGCGATCGCCTCGTCCATGATCAGTGCCCGTGGTTCGGCCGCCAGCGCGCGGGCGATGGCGACGCGCTGGCGCTGCCCGCCCGACAGCTCCTTCGGCATGGACCGCGCCTGCCGGTGGTCCATGCCCACCATGTCGAACAGCTCGTCCACCCGGGCCCGGAGCTGATCCGTGCGCAGCCGCCGGTGCAGGCCGACCGCCTCCGCGACGGCGTCGCATACGCGCTGGCGCCGGTCGAGGGACGAGTACGGATCCTGGAAGACCATCTGGATCTGCCGTCCGCGGGCGAGGCGCTCGCGTGAACTCAGCCGTCCGGGCCGCCGCTCGTCGCCTGCGACCACGACGTGTCCGCCGCTGGGCGTCTCCAGACCGGCGATCATGCGTGCGGTGGTCGTCTTGCCGGAGCCCGACTCGCCGACGATCGCGAGGGAGCCTCGCTCCGGGAGCGAGAAGGTGACGTCGTCCACGGCGATGAAGCCGCCGTACTCCTTGCGCAGGTTGCGCACGTCAAACATGGCTGCCGGCCTCCTCGGGCGAGAACGTGTGGGGGAAGTGGCAGGCCACCAGGCCGTCACCCGCCGGGCGGTGCCGGGGGCGTTCGCCGCGGCACCGGTCCTGGACGCGGGGACACCGGTCGCCGAAGGCGCATCCGGCGGGCGCTTCGAAGCCGGACAGGGGTCTGCCGGCGATCGAACGCAGCTGCGCGCCGGCGTCGCCGACCGAGGGGCGGGAGGCGAGCAGGGCGCGCGTGTACGGGTGGGCGGCACGGCTGCGCAGACGGTCGGCGGGGAGCTCCTCCACGGTCGTGCCCGCGTACATCACCACAACCCGGTCGCACACGGCGGCCGCCAGCTCCAGGTCATGGGTGATGAACAGCATCGCCAGGCCGCGTGCCTCGCGGGCCTCCGTGACGATGGCCATCACCTCCTCCTGGGTGGTGACGTCGAGCGCGGTGGTCGGCTCGTCGGCGAGCAGCAGCCGCGGTTCGGCGGCCAGCGCGGCGGCGATCATGACGCGCTGCAGAAGACCGCCCGACAGCTCCTGGGGCCGTTGGCGCATGCGCCGCCCGGCATCGGCGATGCCGACCTCCCGCAGGATTCCCGTGACCTTCGTGATCGCCTCGGCGGCCGGGACACCGCGTGCAGTGGTCAGCCCCTCCACCAGGAAGTCGCCGATGCTGCGGGCGGGATTGATGTGGGCCCTGGGGTCCTGGAACACCATGGCGACATCGGAGGCCCGGAACCGGCGCAGCCGTTCCGGCTTCATCGCGGGCACGGATTCCCCGGCGAACAGCAGGTCCCCGTGGATTCGGGCGCCCTTGGGCAGCAGGCTCAGGACGGAGCGGGCGGTCAGGGATTTGCCCGATCCCGACTCTCCCACCAGGGCGACGCCCGCTCCCGCGGGAATGCTGACGTCGGCGCGGTGGACGACGGTGCGTACGGCTCCGTCGAGCGGCAGGTCGATTCTGAGCGCATTGATCTGGAGCAGGGGTGATGAGCTCATGCGTTCTCTCCGAGCAGACGTCGGGACAGTCCGGCCCCCAGCAGGTTGAACGCGACCACGACGATGAGGATGGCGACGCCCGCGTACAGCGACTGCTGTGGTTGACCGGCGAGGATCGAGGGCGCTCCGTTGGACACCATCAGTCCCCATTCCGGGTCCGGCGGCTGGCTGCCGAGGCCCAGGAAGGAGATCGCGGCCACGTCGAGCAGCGCGTAGCCGAAGCCGATGGTGGCCTGGACGAGGACGAGGGGCAGCAGGTTCGGCAGCAGGTGCCGCAGCCAGACGCGGGCGGTGGGGGCGCCGAGGAGCTGGAGCGCCGACACGTACGGAAGGTTCCGCTCCTTGATCGCGGCCGATCGTACGACCCGCGTGACGAGCGGGAGGTAGGCGATGGACAGGGCCACGATCGGCGCGGTGAGTCCGGCACCGAAGACCGCGGCGACCAGCACGGCCATGATCAGTCCGGGGAAGCCGAACACGATGTCCAGGGCGCCCGACACGCACCGGTCGAGGGGGCCGCCGAACCAGGCGGCGGCCAGCGCGAGGAGGGTTCCGAGCGTGGTGGAGACGGTGATCACCACAGTGGGGGCGGCAAGGCTCGCGCGAGTACCGCTGATCAGCCGGGACAGCAGATCCCGTCCGGTGTCGTCCGTCCCGAGGAGATGGCTGAGGGAGGCGCCGGCGTTGACGTTCAGCGGGTCGACGGCGTTCGGATCGTGCGGGGCGATCAGCGGCCCGAACACGGCCAGCAGGATGAACAGGCCGACCACGCACCCCGCGCCGAAGGTCAGACGGTCGCGCGGGCGGCCGCCCCTCGGCTCGGCGGCGGTACGGGTGAACAGGGCGGTGGTCATCGGGCCCCCTTCTGCGCGACCCGGGGGTCGAGTGCGGCGCTGATCAGGTCGACGCCCGTGTTGATGACGACGAACACGACCACGAAGATCAGTGACACCGCTTGGACCACGGCCATGTCCTGCTTGGACGCGGCCTCGATCATGAGGGCTCCGAGCCCTCCGGTGCCGAACGCCTGCTCGGCGACGGCCGCGGTGGCGATGAGGCCGGCGATGCCGACGCCGGAGACCGCGAAGACGGGTCCGGAGGCGTTGTGCAGCACGTGCCGCCTGATCACCGTCCGCTCGGGCACGCCACGGCTGCGAGCGGTCTCTACGTGCTCCGACCGCATCTCCGCCCGCACGGCGGCCCTGGTCACCTGGGCGACGTAGCCGATCCATGTCATCGCCAGTGCGAGGGCCGGCAGCGTCAGGTGCGAGAGGGTGCCGGTGAAGCCCTCGCCCGAGCCGTACACCGGGAACCACGGGAGCTGGACGGCGAAGAGCCAGATGAGCAGGACCGCCATGACGAAGGTCGGTACCGCCATCACGCCCGCGGTGAGGGTCGTGGTCAGCGTCTCCGTGCGCCCGCCGCGCAGTGCGGCGACGGTACCCAGGACGGTACCGGCGGTGAGGACGAGGACGGAGGCGTAGGCGACGAGGGCGAGGGTGTCGCCGGCGCGGGCGCCGATGAGGTCGGCGACGGAGTCGCGGTAGACGAGGGACTTGCCGAAGTCCCCCCGCAGGCAGCCGCTCAGCCAGTGCCCGTAGCCCTGGATGAAGGGGTCGTCCAGGTGGTACTCGCGGTGGATCTGCGCGAGCACTTCGGGGTCGGGGTTGCGGCTGCCGCCGACGAGCAGCGTGGCCGGATCTCCGGGCGTGAGGAACATCGCACCGTAGATGGCCAGGCTCGAGACGAGCACGGTCACGACGAGCAGGGCCAGCCGGGCGGCGAGGAACCGGAGGCTCATCTCGGGTCGCCTCCTTCGCTGCTCGCGGGCAGGACCGTCAGGCGCAGACGGGAGGGGTGGCCGGTGCCGGTCAGGAGCTTCTGCAGGCTCGCTTTGGGGGCGGTCGTCAGCCAAGGGTTCTCCAGTGAACCGGAGTTGGGCAGGTGGTTCGGGAAGTCGCTGCCTGCGATCGTCAGAGCGAGGCGGTGGCCGGGGCGCACCCGGTAGCCCGTGTGGCCCAGGGCGATCTCCCTCTCGCCGGGTCCGTCGGCCTGGGCGCAGCCGCGCACGATCAGGCGCGCCGTGCCGTCCGGTGCCAGATCGAGGAGCCGGACGAATATGTCGAACGTGGGCGCCGTGCTCTCCACGTGCAGCACCGCGTGCACGGGGCCGGCGAGGTCGAGCGGGGTGTCCACATCGGGACCGGTGAACACGAGCACGTCGTCGCGGTCGAGCGTGCGGCGCTCGTCGACGTGATCGCGCAGCTGCAGGAAGGTGTCCGCCGCGGCGGAGGGCACGAGGTCGTCCGGGTCGTAGCGCCACTCGGCCGATTCCGGTGTGCCGGCCGGGCTCGGGACGAGCTGTCCGCCGGGGGCCGTGCCCGTCGCCGCCGACGGCCGCGCCAGGTACAGCTCCGTGGCCGTGGCCTCGGGCAGGGGCCACGCGGAAGCGGTGCGCCAGCCCACATGGCCGAGCTTCCAGCGCACGCGGGGCAGCGATTCGGGCGGGGCGATGCCCTTCAGGTAGACGTCGAAGAACTCGACGGCAGGACCCGTACAGGAGTCGAGCACGCGCTCGAGAGCGGCGTCGTCGGCCAGGTGGTCGACGTCGGGTGAGACCGGTGCGTTCTCCAGGAAGTAGTTCTCGTGGTCGATCGTGTCGGCGGACAGGTACTGCACGGCAGCCCATCCGGGGCGCCGGGCCAGCTCGGTGTAGTCGCGCATGTGGGCGATGCCGAGGTTGTCGAACCAGCCCACGCAGTGCAGGACGGGCACCGGCCGGGCGTCGTAGGGGTGGGGCCCGTTGTACGGGGGGAGGGGAACGCCGCCGACGATCAGGTCGAAGCCGGCCGAACGCTTCCCGATCGCGGTGAATGCCTCCTCGTACGCCGCGAGGAGGGGGCGCCTGGTGAGGTCGACGTCGAACTCGTAGGTGTCGTTGTCCGTCCACACCTGCGCCTGGTAGGAGGTTCCCTCCAGCCACAGCGGCTGCGGTCCGGATCCGGCGTCGTAACTGGCGATGCCAGGAGCGTTGTTGGTAGAGGTCACCCGGGGGACGATGGCGCGGAGGGCGGGGTGCTGGCTGGAGACGGCCGACCACTGGGTGAACCCGTAGTACGAGTCGCCGAACATGCCCACGATCCCGTCCGACCACGGCTGGCGGGTGACCCACTCGATGGTGTCGAACCCGTCGTCGACCTCTCCGGTCCAGCCCAGGGTCCGGCCCTGCGAGCGGAACTTGCCGCGGACGTCCTGGACCACCACGACGTAGCCGCGGGACGTGAACCTTTCCGCGATCCTGTCGAAGAAGACGTAGCGGCTGTTCTTGTCGTAGGGCAGGCGGGCCAGCACGGTCGGCGCCCTCTCTCCCGGACGGGCGCCGTACACATCGGTGGCCAGCTGCACTCCGTCGCGCATGCGCACCATGTGCTGCTGCGCGTGCGGAGGCACTGGCTCCGGGGTGACGCGCCGGACGGCAAGGCTCATGAGGCCCTCCACGGGGCTAATTTTGAAGCAACAACGTGATATAACAACGTTGCATCTCAGTGTGTTCAACGTCAACCCCCTCTGAGCTAGGTTGCTGTCATGCCGATCGACGTCGACGAAGTCCAGCGCCGCAAGGCGATCGCCGAGGCGACCCTCACGGTCGCCGCCCGGGACGGCGCGCGCGCCGTCACCATCCGAGCCGTGGCAAAGGAACTCGGCGGGTCCACGGCGATGATCACGAACTACGTGCCCACGCGGATGGCTCTGATCACCAACGCCGTGCGTGCGGCGGAGTCCCGGTGGCGGGAGGACCTGGACGCCCACCTGGGCGACCTGACCGGTGCGGACCGACTGCGGGCCACGGTGGAATGGCACGTCAGCACGGAACCCGAAGACCTCCTGCTCCGTACGCTCTGGGTGGAGATGCTCTCGTCGGCGCAGACCGACCCCGCCGGTGTCGACCGGCGCGAGCCGCGCGAATCGCGCGCGGAGTTCTTCGAGGCGTGCCTCGCCGCAGGAGTGCCCGACGCCGGGCTCGCCGCCGACGTCCTCTCCCTGCTGACCCGCGGCTACTACGTTTCGACCGTGGAGGAGCCGGCCCATTGGACGCCGGAGCGGGCCGGCCGCGTCGCCCGAGCGGTGGTGGACGCCCTCATCGGCGACTGAGCCGCCATGTCGCCGCGATCCACCCGCTCATGACGTGCCATCAGATGAATGAGAGAAGCGATGACTTCGCACAAGCGCAGGACCGGCCGCCGCAGGGCGCTGGTCAGCGGTCTGGCCGCGCTCTGCATCACGGGCGCCTCCGTCGTCGCGACGGGCCTGCTCACGTCGGCGGGCGCGACCCAGGCAGGGGCCACCGCCGCGAGGGCCTGGCCGCAGGCGAGGGGGGACAAGCCGGTCACCGAGACCATCGAGGTCTCCGGCACGTACGACGGCAAGCTCCAACGCTTCTACGGCACCGGTGAACTCGGCTCCGGGGGCCAGCAGGAGAACCAGAAGCCCGTCTTCGTCCTCAGGGACGGCGCCGTCCTCAAGAACGTGATCATCGGCTCCCCGGCCGCCGACGGGGTCCACTGCCTCGGCAGCTGCACCGTGCAGAACGTCTGGTGGGAGAACGTCGGCGAGGACGCTGCCACCTTCAAGGGCACCTCGGCCTCCGCGGTGTACGCGGTCCACGGCGGCGGCGCGAAGGGCGCGTCCGACAAGGTCTTCCAGTTCAACGGCGCGGGCAAGCTGGTCGTGACCAAGTTCCAGGTCTCCGACTTCGGCAAGCTGGTCCGCTCCTGCGGCAACTGCGCCAAGCAGTACCCGCGCACGATCCTGATCAACGACGTCGACATCACCGCGCCCGGCAAGTCGATCGTCGGCGTCAACTCGAACTACGGGGACATCGCCACCCTGCGGAACATCCGCATCCACGGCGACACCAAGAAGAAGACGAAGCCGTGCACCCGCTTCACGGGCAACGACACCGGCAAGGAGCCCGACGAGATCGGCACCGGACCCGACGGCACCACGTGCCGCTACTCCGTCTCCGACGTCCGCTACGAGTAGGGCCCGTACCGCGACCGGGAACGGTCGCACAGCTCCCCGATCGGGTCCGCCGTCCGCCGTCCGCCGTCCGCCGCTCGTCGGGCAGGGGAACGCGCCGGGCCGGGACCGGTGGCATGACCGCCGGTCCCGGCCCTCGCCGGGTCCCGGCCCGTTACATCGGGTCGGGGAAGATGTCGCTGATGCTCCAGGCGACGCTGAAGCAGGGGAAGTATTCGGCCTCCGGCTCGGTGTCCAGTGCCTGGAGCGCGAGGATCTGGCTCATGGGTGCTCTCCGCTTTCTTCTCGGGGTCGTGTCGGTCGGTCACTGCATACCCGGGCACGGAGTTGCTCGCCGCCGTGCCCGGGCGATCAGGGGACGCCCGCCCGGAGCCGCCCGCCGGATGCGGGGATCCGGGGGCGGGCGTGGTGGGGCTCCGTCAGGAGCGGGCCGGCCAGCAGGCGGTGGAGGGCCAGCAGGACACCGGCCCCGCCACTGGACAGGTCGGCGGTGAACCGCTGCGAACCCGCTCCGAGGAAACGGACACCGCGCCGGTACGGGACGGCGTACTTCAGCAAGCCGGTCGCGGCGCGCACGGCGTCGCTGCGGGCGGCGTCCGTGCCGGTGAGCTCGGCGTGCTCGGTCAGGAACCAGCTCAGCCCGGCCAGTCCCCGGTACAGGCCCGCCTCCTTCGTGGCGCAGGAGACCCGGATGCCGGCGACCAGCCGCGGCAGCGCCGCGGCGCAGCGTTCGTCCGG
>NZ_JBEXPT010000194.1:0-7532 GCF_040612195.1 Streptomyces sp. NPDC006450
CCGCCCCCGCGGCCGTGGTGGCGGCGGAACGACGGCAGGGCCCCGGAGCGAGGTCATCGCTCCGGGGCCCTCCCCGTGCCCGGGTTCCCCGCCGGTCCCCCGGGCGTCCGCGGCTACGCCATGTGGCAGGCCACCTCACGGGAGGCGACCGTCCGCAGCAGCGGCCGTTCGGTGCGGCAGATCTCCTGCGCCACGGGGCACCTCGGGTGGAAGGTGCAGCCCGGGGGCGGGGCGGCCGGACTCGGCGGATCGCCGAGCAGCACGATCCGCTCGCGCCGCCGCTCCGCCGCCGGGTCGGGCAGCGGGACGGCGGACAACAGCGCCCTGGTGTACGGGTGCTGGGGGTTCTCGTAGAGCGACTTCTTGTCGCCCATCTCCACGATCCGGCCGAGGTACATGACGGCGACCCGGTCGCTGACCCGCTTGACGACCGACAGGTCGTGCGCGATGAACACGTAGGCCAGGCCCAGTTCGGCGCGCAGTCGCTCCATCAGGTTGACGATCTGCGCCTGGACGGAGACGTCGAGCGCCGAGACCGGTTCGTCGGCGATGATCAGCCGGGGGCTGGTGGCGAGCGACCGGGCGATGCCGATGCGCTGCGCCTGGCCGCCGGAGAACTCGTGCGGATAGCGGTCGATGTG
Source organism: Streptomyces sp. NPDC006450 (assembly GCF_040612195.1). Taxonomy (NCBI): domain Bacteria; kingdom Bacillati; phylum Actinomycetota; class Actinomycetes; order Kitasatosporales; family Streptomycetaceae; genus Streptomyces; species Streptomyces sp. NPDC006450. The sequence continues at coordinate 642 of NZ_JBEXPT010000194.1, forward strand.
CTCCGGGATCAGTCCGACGAGCTCCATCAGCTCGGCGGCCCGGCGGCGGGCGTCCGCCGCGCTCGAACCCTGCACCAGCAGCGGGTCGGAGATGATCCGGGCCACCGTCTGACGGGGGTTGAGGGAGGAGTGCGGGTCCTGGAAGACCATCTGGAGGTTCCGGCGCAGGGGGCGCAGGGCGCCCTGCGAGAGCCGGCTGATGTCCTTGCCGTCGAACTCGACGCTTCCCGAGGTCGGTTCCAGCAGCCGGACCAGCATCCGCCCGGTGGTGGACTTGCCGCAGCCCGATTCCCCTACGAGGCCCAGGGTCCGGCCGGCCTCCAGGTCGAAGGAGACTCCGTCGACGGCGCGTACGGGCGCCCCCCGGCGTCCGGTCGCCGTCCGTTTGCCGGGGAAGGACATCGTGAGGTCGCGCACCCGCAGCAGCGGGGGCGGGGTCTCGCCGCGGGCCGCCGGGACCCGGTCGGTTCGGGTGCCCGGCTGGTTCGCCGTGGTCATCGGGTCACCTCCCGGACGGCGCCCGTGAAGTGGCAGGCGGACTCGCGGCCGGCGTCGCCGTAGGGACGGAGTTCGGGCCGCACCGTGGCGCAGCGCTCGCGTTCCACGTCGTCGGCCGCGGCGGCCACGGGGCAGCGCGGGGCGAAGGCGCAGCCCGGGGCCGGGGCGAGCAGGGAGGGAGGGGAGCCGGGGATGGCCCGCAGCGGCTCGTCGTCGGCGTCGTCCAGCCGGGGCAGGGAGTCGAGGAGACCCCGGGTGTAGGGGTGCGCCGGATCGGCGAACAGGTCGTCCACCGGTGCTTGTTCGGCGGCCCGGCCGCCGTACATGACCAGTACCTCGTGTGCGACCCGGGCGACCACGCCCAGGTCGTGGGTGATCATGACGACGCCGAGTCCGCGCTCCTGCTGGAGGCCGGCGATCAGCTCCAGGATCTGTGCCTGCACGGTGACGTCGAGGGCGGTGGTGGGCTCGTCGGCGATGAGCAGGTCGGGTTCGCAGGCCAGCGCCATGGCGATCATCGCGCGCTGGCGCATGCCGCCGGAGAACTGGTGCGGGTACTCCCCCGCCCGGCGGGCGGGTTCGGGGATTCCCACCTCGCCGAGCATGTCGACGGCGCGCCGTTTCGCGGCGGCCCGGCCGGCCCGGAAGTGGACCCGGAAGTGCTCGGCGATCTGCTCGCCGACCGTGTAGTAGGGGTGCAGGCTGGACAGCGGGTCCTGGAAGATCATGGCCATCTTGCGGCCGCGCAGCTTGGAGAGCTCCTTCTCGGACTTGGTGGTCAGCTCCTGTCCGTCGAGGGCGATGGAGCCGCCGATCTCGGCGCCCCGGTGCAGGCCCATGACGGCGAGGGAGGTGACGGACTTGCCGGAGCCGGACTCGCCGACGATGCCGAGCGTGCGGCCGGCCTCGACGGTGAAGCCGAGTGAGTCGACGGCGCGTACCGTGCCGCGCGGGGTGGTGAACGTGACGTGGAGGTCCCGGACTTGGAGCAGCGGGGCCGCGGGGGGCGCGGCTTCGGGAGGAGCCATCAGTACCTCACCCTCGGGTCGATGACGGCGTACAGGAGGTCGACGGCGAGGTTCGCGACGACGATGAAGAAGGCGGCCAGCAGGGTGACCCCGAGCACGACGGGCTGGTCCGAGCTGACCAGGGCCCCGTAGAACAGCCGCCCGATGCCCGGGAGTCCGAAGATGGACTCCGTGATGACGGCTCCGGCGAGCAGGCTGCCGAGGTCCATGCCGAAGATGGTGAGGATCGGGGTCATCCCGGAGCGCAGTCCGTGTTTGACCACGACGGTGCGCTCGGGCATCCCCTTGGCGCGGGCGGTACGGATGTACGGCTCGGCCATCGCCTCGATCATGGAACCGCGGCTCTGGCGGGCGTACATGGCGGCGTAGAGCAGGGCGAGCGCCGTCCAGGGCAGGAGCAGGTTGCTCGCCCAGGCCAGGGGGTTGTCGGTGAAGGCCTGGTAGGTGGGGTAGGGCAGGAGCCCGGCGATCCGGATGACTCCGTAGATCAGCATCACGGAGGTGAAGTACACGGGCAGGGAGGCTGCGGCGACCGCGCCGACCATGAGGACCTTGTCCGTGGCCGTGTCCTTGCGCAGGGCGGCGGTGACTCCCGCGCCCAGTCCGAGGACGAGCCAGAGGGCGGCGGCGCCGACGGCGAGGGAGGCGGAGACCGGGAGCCGGTCCATCAGCAGGTCCCAGACCGGCAGGGAGTTCTCGTAGGAGTAGCCCAGGCAGGGGAAGTCGCACTGGACGGCGTACTGGCCGGTGCCGAGGGTGCGTCCGGTGAAGATCCCGGTGAGGAACTCGCCGAACTGCCGCCACAGCGGCCGGTCGAGGCCGAGGTACGCGCGTACGTCGGCCAGCCGCTCGGCGCTGCAGGTCTTGCCGCAGGCGGCCGCGGCCGGGTCGGAGGGGAGCACGTAGAAGATGAGGAAGGTGACGGCGGCGATGGCCAGGAGGACGCCGGCGAGGGCGACCAGCCGGCGCGCGAGGTAGAGGATCACGTCCGGCCGCCCCTCGGGTCGAGGATGTCGCGCAGGGCGTCGCCGAGCAGGGTGAAGGCGAGGACCGCGAGGAAGAGGAAGAGGCTGGGGATGACGAAGTACATGGGGTCGGTCTCGTAGAAGGCCACGGACTCGGCGATCATCTGGCCCCAGGAGGGGGTGGGCGGGCGCACGCCCACGCCGAGGTAGCTGAGCGCGGCCTCGGTGCTGATCATCCCGGGGATGAGCAGGGTGGTGTAGGCGATGACCGGGCCGGAGACCCCCGGGAGGATGTCGCGGGTCAGGATCCGCCAGGAGCTGGACCCGCCGACGCGGGCGGCGTCCACGTACTCGCGGTGCTTGAGCGAGAGGGCCTGGCCGCGGACGACGCGGGCGACGCCGGGCCAGCCGAAGACGCCGATGACGGCGGTCATGAGGACGATGCGGTTGACGTCCTTGGCCACCGACAGCATCGCGATCATGAAGATGAGGGACGGGAAGGACATCGTCAGGTCCATCAGCCGGGACAGGACGGTGTCGGTGCGCCCGCCGAAGTAGCCGGCGGCGATGCCTGCGGCGGTGCCCGCCACGACCACGATGGCGGTGGCGGCGAAGGCGATGAGGAGCGAGACCTGGGCGCCGTGCACGACGCGGGCGAACAGGTCGCGGCCGCTGACGGGTTCCACGCCGAGCCAGTGCTCGGTGCTGATCCCGCCGAAGGAGCCGAGCGGCTGGCCTCCGAGGTAGGGGTCGATGGCGGACTTGTCGAACTCGTCCGGGGACCAGCCGCCCAGCGCGCCCAGCCAGGGGGCGGTGGCGGCCATCAGGACGAAGAGCAGGACGACGCAGAGGCTGACGCGGACGGCGGGGCGGCGGCGGAGTTCCCGCCGGGCGAGCTGCCAGGGGCTGCTGCCCGGAGGGACCTCCTTGACCGCCGCCGCGTCCGCCGCCTCCGGGGAGCCGGGGTCGGCGGCGAGGGCGGCGGTCATGATCAGCCCTGGCCCTGGCTCTTGGCCGGGTCCTTGAGGCCGATCGTGGCGTAGTCGAGCTGGCCGACCCAGACCGGGTGGCCGAAGGCGCCGGCGATGTTGGTGCCGACGAGCAGCGGCTTGCGCTCCAGCAGGACGGGGACGGCCGGGGACTTCTTCATGATCTCGGCATCGAGGTCGATCCAGGCCTGGTTGGCCTGCTTGGCGTCGGCCATGGCGTTGATCTCGTCGATCCGCTTCATCGTCGCGTCGTCGCGGAACTGCGCGTAGTTGCCCGAGTTGCCCTTGGCCTTGATGGTGCGGCCGTCGAAGACGAAGGGGAGGAAGGTGGAGCCGGAGGGGTAGTCCGGGCACCAGCCCGACAGGACGAGGTCGGGGGCGGTGGTGGTGTCGCCGATGACGTCGTAGTAGGCGCCCGGGTCGACGGTGTCGATGACCACCTCGACGCCCGCGCGGGCCAGGCCCTGCTGGATGGCCTCCGCCTTGCCCTTGTCCCCGGTGGAGACGGCCAGGGAGACCTTCAGGGTCTCCTTGCCCGCGGCCTTGAGGAGCTCCTTGGCCTTGGCCGGGTCGCCGGACGGCGCGATCTTCAGGGTGTCGGCCTGCTTGCCGCCGGAGAGCGCCGGCGGGAGGTAGGCGGTGGCGACCTCGTTGAGGGCCGGGCCGCCGCCCGCGGTGACCACGGCCTCCTTGTCGACGGCGTACTGCAGGGCCTCGCGGACCTTCGGGTCGTCGAAGGGGGCGCGGGAGTTGTTCATCTGGAGCATCTCGGTACAGCCCTGGGACTCGGCCAGCAGCCGCGACTTGATCTCCGGCTTGGGCAGCACCTTGGGTGCGCTCTCGGGCCGCATGTCGGACCACTGGACGGAGGAGGCGTCGGCGCCCTCCCCGGCGATGATCCGGTCGTCGATCTGGCCGCCCTTGAGGCCCATGACGACCACGAACTTGTCGGGGTAGGCCTTGCGGACGGTGTCGGTCTTGGCGTCCCAGTGCTCGTTGCGGACCAGGACCAGCTTCTTGTCGCGGTCGTACGACTCGATCTTGTACGGGCCGGAGGAGAACGGGCGGGCGTCGTACTGGGTGCCTTTCTCCTGGGACTCGGGGACCGGGGCGAAGGTCGGCAGGGTCGCGGTCGCGGAGAACTCGGCGACCGGCCGCTTCAGTTCGAAGACGATCGTGCGGTCGTCGGGGGTCTTCACGGAGTCGAGGTGCTTGCCCTGGAGCGGGCCCTTGTAGCCCTCGGCGCCGACGAGGTACTGGGCCGCGTAGTCGGGACCGCCGGTCAGGTCGGGGGCCATGGAGCGCTCGACGTTGTACTTGATGTCCTGCGCCTTGATGGGCGAGCCGTCCTCGTACTTCAGGCCCTCCTTCAGCGTGAAGGTCCAGGTGCGGCCGCCGTTGGAGGAGGTGCCGAGGTCGGTGGCGAGGTCGGGGACGAGCTCGCTGCCCGCCTTGCCCGGCTCGGCCTTGAAGGTGACCAGGGTGCGGTAGAGGAGCCGGGTGCCGAAGTCCATGGTCGGCATGACCCAGTTGCGGGCGGGGTCGAGGTGCGCAAAGTCCTGGTTGGACAGCACCGTCAGGGTGCCGCCCTTGACGGGCGCGCCGCCGAGGATCTTCCCGTCGTTGGCGGAGGCGGGGTTGGAGGCGCCGGCACCTGCGGCGGAGCCCTTCTTGGGGTCGGAGCAGCCCGAGGCGCCGACTGCGAGTGCGGCCACCAGGGCGGTGGCGAGGGCGAGTTGGGTGCGCTTGGTCATGGGTCACTCCAGTGAAGGGCCGCGCTCTATGATGTGACCGGTAACATAGTAATGTGAAATTGTACTGACAAGGGGTTGGACCCACCGTTATCCAGCCGTGTCCAAATCGGGGCGCGTGAAGGGGTGTTGGGCATACCGAACGCCGGGCGCGCTCCTGCGGCTGCCCGGCGTCGTGCGTGAGGGCCCGGGGTTGGCGGCCCGGGTTGAGGGCCCCGTGTCATTGGCGGCCCGGGTTGAAGGCCCCGTGTCAGAGACCCCGGGGCAAAGAACCGGCGTCAGAGGGCCCCGTCAGAGGCCCGGCGTCAGAGGCCCGAGCCCAGGCCGCCCTTGGTGCGGCCGACCGGCTCGTCCCGGCCCTGAGCCCACAGGGAGCGGACGTGGCCCAGGTGGCGGGTCATGCAGGCTTCGGCCGCCTCCGCGTCCCCGGTGAGCATCAGGTCCAGGAGCTCGATGTGTTCCTCGGCGGAGGAGACCAGCTTGCCCGCCTCGTCCAGGCCCGTCAGGCCGTACAGCCGGGAGCGCTTGCGCAGGTCTCCGACGGTTTCCACCAGGCGGTCGTTGCCCGAGAGGCCGAGGAGGGTCAGGTGGAACCGTCGGTCGGCCTCCAGGTAGCCGATGAGGTTGTGCTCGCGCGCGCTGGTGACGATCTCCTGCGCGATGGGGCGCAGGGCCTCCAGCGCCTCGGGCGTGGCGATCTTCGTGATCCGGCCGATGGTCGGGACCTCGATCATCGTGCGCAGCTCGGTGTACTGGTCCAGATCGCGCTCGCTGACCTCCGTGATCCGGAAGCCCTTGTTGCGGACCGGTTCCACCAGGCCCTCGCGGGCCAGGTCGAGCATGGCCTCGCGCACCGGGGTGGCCGAGACGCCGAGCTCGGCCGCGAGTCCGGGGGCGGAGTAGACGCTCCCGGGGCGCAGTTCACCCGCTATCAGGGCCGCCCGCAGGGCGTGGCCTACCTGGTCGCGGAGCCGTTCCTGAGCCTTGATGAGACTGTGCTGCTTCAGGTCACCCATTGCATTTCCTCCGAGACCGCTCACACCACCGGTGTGCGGAGGAACAGCGTACAATGTCACGTTGCGCTCGTTCCTCAGTGGACACCGCTCCCGGCGGCCTCGAACAGGGCCACCGCCACAGCGAGATCTTCCCAGGCCATGCCCACACTCTTGAAGAGCTGTGGACAACTCGCCGCCCCCGCACCCGGCATCCGGCCCGCGACCAGGTCGGCCAGGGTGCCGCTGATGTGACCGGCGCCGATCGCCCCCTCGGCCTCGGGCACCAGCAGGTCCCCCGCCTCCCGCAGAGCCGCCGCACGCGACTCCACGTACACGGCCGCCCGCCGGACCAGCGCCGTGTCCACCTCGCGGGCGTCCGGCTCGTGCGAGCCGACCGCGACCACCGTGGCGCCCGGCGCGATCAGCCGCCCGTCGAAGAGGGGCTCGCGGGAGGTGGTGCAGCAGATCACCAGGTCGGCATCGGCCACTTCCGCCGCCGCCCCCGGCCGGGCGGGGACGCCCAGCCCCCGCGCGTGGGGCGCCCGCTTCTCCGCGCGGGCGGCGCTGCCCGGGGGCCCCGGACGGGGCACCACCACCACCTCCCCCCGCGTGCGCCTCGCGTGCACCGCGTCGAGGGGGCCCTTCGCCGGCGGCCCCCCATCGGC
>NZ_JBEXPT010000195.1:0-7402 GCF_040612195.1 Streptomyces sp. NPDC006450
TCTTCCCCCCCCACCGAGGCGCCGCGCGCGGGGGGCGGCGGGCCGGGGCTTACCGGGCACCGCGCCGCGGCCCCGCCCCCCGGCCGGGGGGGGCCGGCGGGGCCCCCCGCCACTGCCGTCCCGGCGTGGGCCCTGCGGGCGGGTGCGGCCAGGTCGGCCCTCCGGGGCGAGGCCCCCTACCCACCCGGGGCCGGGGCGGGACCGCCAGGGCGGCGGGGCACCGGCCGCCAGGCGAGCCGCGCACCGAGCCGGGGCGCGGGGGCCCAGCCGGGGCACGGGGACCCAGCGGGGCCGCCGCCAGGGCTACGCCCGCCCGCGGAAGCGGCGCCGCTCCCCCGGCCCCCCGGGCTCCGCGTCGGCGAGCCGGACCACCGCCGTGTCGCGCCCCGCGACCACCGGCTTCGCCGACCGCGCCGCCTTCGCCTTGTACTGCGCCGCGTCCGCCAGCCTGAACAGCCGCCGGGAGGATTTCACCGGCCCGATCGGATCCCCCGTGGACGCGACGCCACAGGCGACCCCCTCCCCCAGCTCCAGCTCGGCGGCCCGCAGGCACACCTCCTCGGTGACCCGTACCACCTCGTCCGCCGAGGGCCCCACGCTGACCAGGCAGAACTCGTCCCCGCCCAGCCGCGCGACCAGCGCACCCGGCAGCATCGCCCCGCACAGGCTGAGCACGGAGCCGAACCGTTCCAGCAGCCGGTCTCCCATCGCGTGGCCCAGGGTGTCGTTGACCTTCTTCAGGCCGTTCAGATCGCAGACGACCAGACTCACCACGGTCTCGGCCCCGCTCCGCCGGTGTTCCTCCAGGGCCTCGTCGAGCCTCATGTCCACGGCCCGCCGGTTGGCCAGCCCGGTCAGCGGGTCCGTGAAGGCGAGCCGCCGGGCCTCCTCCAGCCGGTCGCTCTGCGCCAGCCCGGCCGCGATCACCGCCGCGAGCACTTCTCCGAACTCCGCGTCGTCCTCGTCGAAGTCCGCCATGCCCTCGTCCCGGGCCACATACAGCTCGCCCCAGGCCCGTCCGCTCAACACGATCGGGGCGACCACGCACGTGCCGCGCCCGCGCCGCCGCAGCGCCTCGCCCCGGCGACCCGGCCGGTGCCCGACCGCGCTGTCCACCCAGGCGTGGGGACCGCCCCCGCCGACCCAGCGCTCGTGCAGGAATTCGGTGATCTCGGGGAAGTCGTGCACGGGGTACGACTCGTCCTCGGGGAACTCCTCCTCCCCGTCCCTGCGCTCCCCCTCGTTCACGAGCACCCGCAGGCGCCCCCGCTCCCGCTCCCACGCGGAGATCGCGGCGAACGATCCGTCCATCGCCAGCCTCGCCCCGCGCGCGGCGGCCCGCACGCAGTCCCGCGGCGCGCACGCGGCCGCCATGGCCTGCGCGAGGCCCACAACGGCTCGAAGCCGCCCGTCAACACCCATCACCCCAGGTTAGGGAGTTTTGTCCGATTTAGTGACCGTTGGCGCGGCATTCGGTGGTATCGAGATCACACCCGGTCACGATCGCGGACGCTCTCCCGGGCTCGATCCGGGGCGCCCCGGGCCCACCCGGGGCCCGCCCCGCGCCCTCACACCCCCGGCCACTCCGGCTTGCGCTTCTCGTTGAACGCCGCCACGCCCTCGGCCCGGTCCCCCGAGAAGGCCACCGTCCGCCATGCCGCGTCCTCGATCTCCAGCCCGGCCGCCAGGTCCATGCCGTGCCCGAGCCGCAGCGCCCGCTTGGCGGCCCGCAGGCCGACCGGGGAGTTCGCCGCCATCGCCGCCGCCATCGCCAGGGCGGCCTCACGGTCCGACCCGGCCGGCACCAGCGAGTCCACCAGCCCCAGATCCAGCGCCTCCGCGGCCTCCACGCGCCGGGCGGTGAAGATCAGCTCCGCGGCCCGCGCCGCCCCCACCCGCCGCGGCAGGAGCTGCGTGCCGCCGCCGCCCGGGATCACCCCGACCGACACCTCGGGCAGCCCGACGACGGCCGTCTCGTCGGCCACGATGACATCGCAGGCGAGGGCCAGCTCGAAGCCGCCCCCGAGCGCGAACCCGTGGACCGCCGCGATCACCGGCATGGCAAGCTCCAGCACTCCCCCGTACGCGCCCCGCGTGGTCGGCCGCTGCCGCAGCAGTTCGGCGTCCGAGAAGGAGTTCCGCTCCTTGAGGTCCGCGCCCACGCAGAACGCCCTCCCGGCGGTCGAGGAGAGCACGACGACCCGTACCGAAGGGTCCGCGCCCAGCTCCGCACACGCGGCGCCGATCCCCCGCGCCATCTCGGTCGACACGGCATTCATCGCCTTGGGCCGATCCAGCACCAGCTCGGCGACGCGCCCATCGCCTTCACGGCGTACCGCGACGAACTCTCCGAAGCGCTGCTCCGACATCTGTGGACCCTCCAAGTTAACGACCGTTATCGCCGGACTCTAGCGCGCGGAGCAGCTCAGAAGGAGGCCTCCGGCACACCGAATTCCCGGGCGGGCGTTCGGGTGCGCGCGCGTGGTGTGGAACGACTGTCCGCGTGATCGCAGGCAGGGGCGCGCAGCAGGGACGCCCTCCGCGACACCGGCCGACCTGTCGCGCACACGCATCACAGAGGCCGGCGCGACGAGGAGGGCGGGTCGCTCGCCGATGTGTCGCCGTCGTTCTCCGGCGATCTCCGCGGGAGAACGATGCGGCCGGTCGGTGAACCGGGCCGAGGCGGGTATCAAGCCCACCCGGCAGCACGCCCGGCAGCACGCCCGGGCGGCCGATCAGCGCGGGGACCGGCACCACGGGACATCCGGCCGGCCGCGTCAGGAACCCCGGGCCGGCCGGCCCGGGGGCACGTCAACCGGGGGTCTTGGGGCTCCGGCGCGTCAGCGACCAGGGCTCCACGACGCCCAGGCCGCGCACCGGGCGCTGGAACATCGGCTGGAGTGCGAAGCGGTAGGCGCCGCCGCCCTCCTCGTTCTCCGCTTCCTTCTCCGAGACCGGCGCCGCGCCCGTGCGGCCCAGTTCCTCGGCCATCGCGCCGTCCACCAGGACCGCGTCCTTCGGCGCTATGGACGTCAGCCTCGAAGCCAGGTTCACCGTGGTCCCGAAGACGTCGCCCATCCGGGTGGTCACCGTCCCGAAGGCGATGCCCACGCGCAGCTCCGGCATCTGCGGGTCGGCTTCCATCGTCTCGATGAGCCGCAGCGCGATCTCCGCCGCCGTCGCCGCGTCGTCGGCGCAGTACAGCACCTCGTCACCCAGCGTCTTGATCAGCCGGCCGCCGTGCGCCGCCACCAGGTCCGCCGAGGTCGTCTCGAAGGACTCGACCAGCTCGCCGAGCTCCTCCTCCTCCAGCCGCCGCGTCAGGCGGGTGAAGCCCACCAGGTCCGCGAAGCCCACCGCGAGGCGCCGGTCGACCATCTCCTCGTCGTCCGCCACCTGCACGACCCGCCCGGTGGCGGCCGCGAGCTGGCGCCGCCACACGTAGACGAGGAACTCCTCCAGCTCCGGGAGCAACAGCTCGACCAGCGGGTACGTGACCTCCGTACGGGTCATCCCCGGCTCCGGCGGCTCCGTCAGGCCCTCCAGGAAGGAGTCGATCTGCCACTCCGCGAGGCGGGCCGTGGTCTGCCCGGTGGACCGCGCCACCTGGACCGCCATCGGCTCGCTCAGCAGCCCGGCCTCGACGAGGCCGGCGAGCCGGCGCAGCGCCAGTACGTCGGCCTCCGTCAGGGCCCTGGCCTGGCCGATGTCCGCGAAGCCCATGGCCCGCCAGAAGCGGGAGGCGAGCTCCATCGAGACCCCGGCACTGCGAGCCGCCTGGAAGGGGGTGTACCGGCGCTCCGCGCCCAGGATCAGCTGCTCCAGGCGGATGGCGAGCGGGTCGGCCGTCGGCTGCGCCGTGTGGTCGACCTCGTGGTGGGGAGTGTGCTGCTCGCGCCCGATCGGTGTGGCGTGGACTCCCGAGCCGCCCGAGCCGCCGGAGCCGCCCGTGCCACCCGTCGCCGTACCGGGGGCGGGCGCGCTGGACTGAGGGTCGTCGACGGTCAAGGGCCGCCTCCTGTCCATTGCCGTGCGCACTGCCGAACCGGGTGATCACCGCGAGGACCGGGATCGCCTAAACCATACGGCAGGTGTGCCGTAGCTCACTCCCCTACTCCGTCACCCGGGGCGGTCCCCGCGCGGGCTACCGCACCGACCGCAGATGGACGACGTCCCCTGCCCCCACGGCCTCGTGCTTGTCCTCCGCCGTCCGCACGACGAGCCGTCCATCGGTGTCCACCGCTTCGGCCGTCCCGGTGAGGGTGCGCCCGCCCGGCAGCTCGGCCCGCACGTGCTTGCCGAGGGTCGCGCAGCCCGCCGCGTACGTTTCCTGCAGACCGCTGGCCGCCGGATCGCCGCCGGCCGCGCGCCAGTTTCCGTACCACTGCTCCAGGGAGCGCAGTACGGCCCTGAGCAGTGGGTCCCGGTCGGTGACGGTGGCCTTGGCCAGGAACAGGGACCCGGCGGTGTCCACCGGGAGCTCGGCGTCGGTCAGCGTCACGTTGAGCCCGATCCCGAGGACGATCCCGTCGCCCACGCGCTCGGCGAGGATCCCGCCGGTCTTGCGCTCCTCCCCGTCCACGGTGACCAGCAGGTCGTTGGGCCACTTGAGGGCGGTGTCCACGCCGGCGGCGCGCGAGAGCCCGGTGGCGGTGGCCACCCCGGCCAGCAGCGTCAGCCAGCCCCACCGCTCCTGCGGCACCGAGGGGCCGGGCTTCAGCAGGACGGAGAAGAAGAGTCCGGACCGCGCGGGCGCGACCCAGCTCCGGTCGAGCCGGCCCCGTCCGGCGGTCTGCTCCTCGGCGACGAGCACGGCCCCTTCGGGCAGCTTCGCGGCCCGCGCGGCGAGGTCGCTGTTGGTGGACCCGGTGGAGCCCACCACCTCCAGTGAGCTCCACAGTCCCTCGCCGGTCACGAGGGCCCGCTGCAGTGCGGCAGCGTTCAGGGGCGGCCGGTCCAGACTCGACCAACGGCCTGCCGGAGCACCTGCTGAAGCATCTGATGACATGATCGGATCCTTATGTCGCTACGTCGCTGTATGTGACCCTCTGACCCGGGATTGCACACGGATCGTGATCGACCCTAGCGTCCGGGCTGTGGGGGATTCTCCGGCAAAGCGGGCGTTCAGGTTTCGTTTCTACCCCGACGACGCGCAGGCGACAGAGCCGCCGAAGACATTCGGGTGCGTGCGCGGGGTTCACGACCTCGCACCGACCGCCCGCAACGGCGCCCGGGCACACGGGGAACGCGCGAACCACGCCCCGTCGGCCGGCCGCTGGTTCGTCGGCGCCGCTCACGACCGGGACGGCGACGCAGCCGTCGATCCCTTCGCCGCCGGGTCGGCGGTATCCGCCTGCCGGGCGTACGCGGGACCTCCCCGGGCGGCCCCTCTCCACAGGCGGTCCGCAGCGAAGCGGGAGACCCGCCCGCGAGGGTCGGGAGGGAGTCCCCTAAGGGGGACGGCGAGGCCAAGCAACCCAGATGAGGTGTGTCAAACGCCGCACCGCCGAGCGCCATGCCCGCCGATACGCTACGCACCAGTAGCTAGTAAAAACCAAGTAAGTCACCAGGCAGTTGACACCACGCAGGGAGCCGCGACCCCGATGTCACAACCGTCAGAGCCGATCGACATGCACACCACCGCGGGGAAGATCGCGGATCTGCAGCGCCGCGTCGAGGAAGCCACACACGCCGGGTCAGGGCGGGCGGTGGAAAAGCAGCACGCCAAGGGCAAACTGACGGCGCGTGAGCGGGTGGCGCTGCTGCTGGACGAGGGGTCCTTCGTCGAGCTGGACGAGTTCGCCCGGCACCGGTCGACGAACTTCGGGCTGGAGAAGACCCGTCCCTACGGCGACGGCGTCGTCACCGGCTACGGGACCGTCGACGGGCGTCCCGTCGCCCTGTTCTCGCAGGACTTCACCGTCTTCGGCGGGGCCCTCGGCGAGGTCTACGGCCAGAAGATCATGAAGGTGATGGACTTCGCGCTGAAGACCGGCTGCCCGCTGATCGGGATCAACGACTCCGGCGGCGCCCGCATCCAGGAGGGCGTCAGCGCGCTCGGCATGTACGGCGAGATCTTCCGCCGCAACGTCCACGCCTCCGGTGTGATCCCGCAGATCAGCCTGGTCGTCGGCCCCTGCGCCGGCGGGGCCGTGTACTCCCCGGCCATCACCGACTTCACGGTCATGGTCGACCAGACCTCGCACATGTTCATCACCGGCCCGGACGTCATCAAGACGGTCACCGGCGAGGACGTCGGCTTCGAGGAGCTGGGCGGGGCGCGCACGCACAACAGCACGTCCGGCGTCGCGCACCACATGGCGGGCGACGAGAAGGACGCCATCGAGTACGTCAAGTCGCTGCTCTCCTACCTCCCGTCGAACAACCTCTCCGAGCCCCCGGCCTTCCCCGAGGAAGCCGACACCGAGGTCTCGACAAGCGACCGCGAGCTCGACGTCCTGATCCCGGACAGCGCGAACCAGCCGTACGACATGCACAGGGTGATCGAGCACGTGCTCGACGACGCGGAGTTCCTGGAGACCCAGTCGCTCTTCGCGCCGAACATCCTCACCGGCTTCGGCCGTGTCGAGGGGCACCCGGTCGGGGTCGTCGCCAACCAGCCGATGCAGTTCGCCGGCTGCCTGGACATCGACGCCTCCGAGAAGGCGGCCCGGTTCGTCCGGACGTGCGACGCCTTCAACATCCCGGTGCTGACCTTCGTCGACGTGCCGGGCTTCCTGCCGGGCACCGACCAGGAGTACAACGGAATCATCCGGCGCGGCGCCAAGCTGATCTACGCGTACGCCGAGGCGACCGTTCCCCTGATCACCGTGATCACCCGCAAGGCCTTCGGCGGGGCCTACGACGTGATGGGCTCCAAGCACCTGGGCGCCGACCTCAACCTCGCCTGGCCGACGGCGCAGATCGCCGTCATGGGCGCGCAGGGCGCGGTCAACATCCTGCACCGGCGTGCGATCGCCGAAGCGGAGGAGGCCGGCACCGCCGAGGAGACCAGGGCGCGGCTCATCACCGAGTACGAGGACGCGCTGCTGAACCCGTACACGGCCGCCGAGCGCGGATACATCGACGCGGTGACCATGCCGTCCGAGACCCGGGCGCACGTGGTGAAGGGGCTGCGGCAGCTGCGCACCAAGCGGGAGTCCCTGCCCCCGAAGAAGCACGGCAACATCCCGCTCTAGGACGCGAAGACGCTAGGAGGCAGTCCCGTGGTGATCAAGGTCGTCAAGGGGAACCCGACCCCCGAGGAGCTGGCCGCCGCACTGGCGGTGGTCCGAGCGCGCGCGGCGGCCCTCGCGTCGGTGCCGTCGGGCGCGGAGCGGGTGGCCGACGCGTGACCATCAAGCGCGACAACCCGGTCGATCACCCGTTGAAGGTCCGCGTT
>NZ_JBEXPT010000196.1:0-7370 GCF_040612195.1 Streptomyces sp. NPDC006450
CCGGGGCTCGATCCCCTCGAGCCCCGGCCTCGGCCGTCTCCCGTTCCGGGAACGGAGTCCGGCCCGCAGTCAGCCGCGGCCGCCCAGCGGGATGCGTGCCCGGGCCCGCGACGCCGCGCCGGCGACACGGTCGGCCAGATCCGACCAGCGGGCCGAGGCGGCCCAGCGCACGCGGGCCGCCGACCGGGGGAAGAACAGCGCCCGCAGCCGCGCCGGACGGGAGACGCCCGCGAGGAGCCCGGCGCGGGCCAGCAGGACGTCCTGCGCCAGCCCCCCGTACGAGGGCTCCGCGCCGGGCGGTGCGTAGAGCGCCCGCTCCACCCCGCCCGCGACCCGGCGTACGGCATCGGCCGCCTCCGCGTCCAGGCGGCCCAGGGACACCACCCGGTCCGCAGCCCCCCGGGGGGACAGCGCCTCGTCCGGGGCGATCCCGACGTCCCACGCCGTGTCGCCCAGCTCCCGCCAGGCGGCCAGGACCTGCCCCGAGCCGAGCCGCCGCGCCCGCAGGCGCCCGCGCCACAGGAACGGGAGGAGCGGCAGGGCGAGGAGCAGGATGCCGGCGGCCGTCCAGGCCAGGACGGTCCCCGCCGAGGGGCCGCCACCGCCCGCGCCCGTGTTCCGCTGCGCCGCGGCCGGACCGCACTCGCCCAGCTTCTTCTGGTCCGCGGGGCAGTCCTCCGCCGTCGAGGGCCCGGCCGAAGGCTGCGCCGCGCTCGCGGACGGGGCCGAGGTCGGCACGTTCGGCAGGGTCTGCGGCGCGGCGGGCCGGCTGTAGTCCGGCACCGTGATGCCCGAGCGGGGCGTCGGCTCGAAGCGGGTCCAGCCCACGCCCTCGAAGTACAGCTCCGGCCAGGCGTGCGCGTCCCGCATCGAGACGTTGACGACGCCGTCGGACTGCTTCACCCCGGGCGTGAACCCGACCGCGACCCGCGCCGGGATCCCGAGCGTGCGCGCCATCGAGGCCATCGAGAACGCGAAGTGGACGCAGAAGCCCTCCTTGTCGGCGAGGAACTTGGCGATGGCCTGCGAACCCGTACCCGAGGACACCTTCGTGTCGTAGCGGAACCCGCCGCTCACCGCGAAGTAGTCCTGGAGTTTGACCGCCGCCGAGTAGTCGTCCTTCGTGCCGCGGGTCACCTCGCGGGCCGTCTGGACGACGACCGCCGGCAGGTTGTCCGGCACCTTCGTGTACTCGGACGCGATCTCGGGATCCGCCGCCGGAGCCCTGCGCAACTGCTCCGCCGTCGGGTTGAGCAGCAGGCTGCGCACCGAGTACTGCACGCCCTGGGCGTTCTGGAACTTGTCCTTGCCCAGCTGGTCCCCGACGAGCGTCCGCCCGGCCGGCTCGAACCGCCACTTCCCGGCGATGTCCACGCCCGTCGCCGGATAGGGCATCGGCAGGTAGCGCTGCGCGTACGTCTGCGCGGAGGAGATGAAGGTCTGCACCTCGGTGGCGCCGTCCAGCACGCTCCCGCTCACCCCGGGCGGGTTCGGCATCCGCTTCGGGACGTCCGTCAGGGCCCGCCCCGAGGCCTCCCACTTGACGCCGTTGAACTCGTCCAGCGCCAGGATCCGCAGGTACTGCTCGCTGAGCTGGGGGCTGTCCGTGCGGTACCGGAGCACCACCCGGTTGTCCTGGGTGTTCAGGCTGCTCTGCAGGGAGACCAGCGGGTTGACCGCCTGGATCGACGGGCCCAGGCCGTTGCCCTCGCCCTCGCCCGCGCCGCCGCCCGGGCCCAGTACTCCGCTGCCCAGCGAGGGCAGCACCATCGGCACCGCCAGGGCCAGGCCCAGCGCGACCGCGCCGATCCGCCGCCCGGTGCGCACCGGGGCGAGCGCCTGTCCGCCGCCCGAGTAGCCGGCCGCGACCTGACTGCGTGAGGAAGGCGCAGCGGCGCCGAAGACCCGCCCCCACTGTGCGAGCCGGTCGCGGCCCTCGGCCAGGAGGAGCAGCAGGTAGCCGCAGCCCGCCAGGAGGAAGGAGACCCAGGAGGCGCCGCCGGAGCCGTTGGCCGCGCCCGACAGGCCCGCCGCCACCGAGTACAGCGCGAGCAGCGGCAGCCCGGCCGCGGCGGCCGTGCGTACGGTCACCGCCAGCAGGTCCACCAGCAGGCCGATCAGCAGCACCCCGGACACCAGCAGCAGCCGGATCCCGTCCGTCAGCGGCGCCGGCATCGAGAACTCGTTCACGTCCTGGACGCCCTGGCTGAACAGCGCGCCGAAGTCCGTTACGAGGTAGTCCAGCAGCCCGTCGCCGGCGGCGGACTGCATCTTCCCGCCGAACAGCAGCATCAGCGCCAGCAGCGACACGAGGACCTGCGCCGCCACGGTCAGCGTCCGGGCCAGCGGCACCCGCCGCGCCCCCGCGCCCACCGCGCTCTGCAGCACCAGCAGCAGCGCCGCCTGCGGCAGCCAGCCGCCCGATTCCACCAGCGGGTTCAGCGACCAGGCGGTGAACAGCGTCGCCAGAGCCGCGAAGACCGTCAGTCTCGCCCGCCCGCTCATCCCCAGCCCCCCGCCGCACCCGAACCGCCCGCCGAACCGATCGGCGCGTTGCCCGCCTGTCGCCACAGCTCCCCGAAGGCCACCCCGGGCGGGGCGGCCAGCGCCGTCCAGCCCGCGTCGCGCAGCCCGCCCAGGCGCTCCTCCAGCGGAGGCACTCCCTCCGACATCGCCGACATCACCGAAGCCAGCCCCTGCGGCCGCCCGGACCAGTCCGCGGAATCCAGTACGAAGGCCACGGCGCCTCCGCCACGGCGGCACATCTTTGCAGCCAGTCCCGTCTGTACCTCGTCCAGGTCTCCGAAGAAGGCGATGAGGAGCCCGTCCCCGCCCGCTCCGCCCAGGCCGCTGCCGGCTCCGTTGCTCCGTACCGCGTCGCAGGCCCGCGAGAGGCCCGCGCCGTCGGAGTGGCCGACCACCGCGAGGGTGTCCATCAGCAGCCCCGCCGCCTCCGCGGACTCCTGCCCCCCGGAGGTGAAGCCGCCGCCCTCGCGGGGCACGCAGTCCCCGGTGTCGGTCAGCAGCCGCACCGAGAAGCCCTGCTCCAGCAGGTGCACCAGGGTCGACGCGGCGGCCGATACCGCCCACTCGAAGGCGGAGTCGGGTCCGGCGCCCTCGTAGGCGAGGCGCCGGGTGTCCAGCAGGACGGTGGCCCGGCTGCGCTGGGGCTGCTCCTCGCGGCGCACCATCAGCTCGCCGTAGCGGGCGGTGGAGCGCCAGTGCACGCGGCGCAGGTCGTCGCCGCGCCGGTAGCCGCGCGGGATCACGTCGTCCTCGCCCGCCAGGGCCAGCGAGCGGCGGCTGCCGTCCCCGTAACCGGAGGACTCGCCGGCGAAGCGGACCAGGGGCAGCGCCTCGGTGCGCGGGATGACGGTCAGGGTGTCGTAGGCGGAGAACGAGCGGGTCAGCTCGACCAGCCCGAAGGGGTCGGTGAGGCGCAGCTGGAGCGGGCCCAGCGGGTAGCGGCCGCGCAGGTCGGAGCGGACCCGGTACGACACCTCGCGGCGGCCGCCCGGCTCCACCCGGTCCAGGACGAAGCGCGGCCGGGGCCCCAGCACGTACGGCACCCGGTCCTGGAGCATCAGCAGCCCGGTCGGCATCCGGGAGGTGTTGTCGAGGCGCAGCTGCACCCGGGCCTCGGAGCCGGCGGGCACCCGCATCGGGGTCAGCCGGCGGGTGCCGGAGACCTGGTGGCGGGTGCGGTGCAGGGCCAGGACGCAGAGCAGCGGCAGCACGGCGAGCAGCAGCCCGACCCGGAGCAGCTCGGACTGCCCGAGGACGTACGCGCACAGCCCGGCGGCGATCCCGGCGGCCAGGAAGGACCGGCCGCGGGTGGTCAGCCCGGACAGCGACGCGCGCAGCCCGGCGCCTGTCCCGGTGGACTCCGGACCCCGGCCGCCCGCGCCGTGCGGGGCGCCGGCGCTCATCAGAAGCCCCGGATGCCCGCGCCGGGCGGCATCTCGCCGCGTGAGGGCGCGGCCGGTACGGGGGTGCGCTGGAGGATGTCGGCGACGACCTGCTCCGCGGTGCGCCGGCTCAGCTGGGCCTGCGCGGTGGGCAGCAGCCGGTGCGCGAGCACCGGTCCGGCCAGGGCCTGGACGTCGTCGGGCAGTACGTAGTCCCGCCCGGCCAGGGCGGCGGAGGCCTTCACGGCCCGCAGCAGGTGCAGGGTGGCGCGGGGCGAGGCGCCCAGGCGCAGGTCCGGGTGGCTGCGGGTGGCGGAGACCAGGTCGACGACGTAGCGCCGGACGGGCGCGGCCACGTACACCTCGCGGACGGCTTCGATGAGCTTGCCGATGTCGTGGGCGTGCGCGACGGCCGTCAGGTCGTCGAGCGGGGAGAGCCCGCCGTGCACGTCGAGCATCCGGAGCTCGGCCTCGGGGCTGGGGTAGCCGACCGACACCCGGGCCATGAAGCGGTCGCGCTGGGCCTCGGGGAGGGGATAGGTGCCCTCCATCTCCACCGGGTTCTGGGTGGCGACCACCATGAAGGGGCTCGGCAGCGTGTAGGTGGTGCCGTCGATGGTGACCTGGCGCTCCTCCATCGACTCCAGCAGCGCGGACTGGGTCTTGGGGGAGGCGCGGTTGATCTCGTCGCCGATGACGATCTGCGCGAAGATCGCACCCGGCTTGAACTCGAACTCCCGGCGCTGCTGGTCGTAGATGCTGACGCCGGTGATGTCCGAGGGCAGCAGGTCCGGAGTGAACTGGATCCGCTGGACCGAGCAGTCGATGGACTTGGCGAGCGCCTTGGCCAGCATCGTCTTGCCGACGCCGGGAACGTCCTCGATCAGCAGGTGGCCTTCGGCGAGCAGGACGGTCAGCGCGAGGCGGACCACTTCCGGCTTGCCCTCGATCACGCTTTCGATCGATTCCCGCACCTGCTGCGCCGTGCTGGTCAGATCCGCGAGGCTCGCTCGGTCGTCATACGTGGTCACCTGGTTCTCCTCGACCCTTTCCCAGGGCCGGCGCCCCATGGCGCATGACCGGCCCACCCCGAAACACCTCAGAAATCGCGAGCAATCAACAACGCGGACACCGGCCCGGAAGTGTTTCCGGGCGACGTCTCCCCGCATTCTTGACGGCGCTTGGCCCTGGTGTCACTCAAGAGGTGGGATCGATCTCCCGCAGGAGCCCGGTGTGCACGTCGAAGACGAAGCCTCGCACATCGTCCTTGTGGGGCAGGAAGGGGTTCGTGCGGACCCGCTGCATCGACTGGCGGACGTCCTGGTCCACGTCGCGGAAGGCCTCGACGGCCCAGGCGGGACGCTGGCCCACCTCGTCCTCCAGCTCGTGCCGGAAGTCCTCGGTCAGGCTTTCGAGACCGCATCCGGTGTGGTGGATGAGTATCACCGTGCGGGTGCCGAGCGCCCGCTGGCTGATGGTGAGGGAACGGATGGTGTCGTCGGTGACCACCCCGCCGGCGTTGCGGATCGTGTGGCAGTCGCCGAGCTCCAGTCCCAGGGCGGCGTGCAGGTCGAGGCGGGCGTCCATACAGGCCACGACGGCCACCTGGAGGACCGGACGGGCGTCCATGCCGGGGTCGGAGAACTTCGCGGCGTAGGCGCGGTTCGACGACACCAGGCGGTCGGTGACGGAGTTGCCCTCGTCGGCCTTGGGCGCGGAGGCGGCGGGCACGGGTACGGAAGTCGTCATGGATACGACGTTAGTGGTCACAGGACGTGTGAGCATCGAGTGAGGGTGGACAAAGAAGGTCACCCGGGCCTGGTGTGAGCTAACCCACAGGGGTGAGGCGCACGCGGCCGTCCGGGTGATTCGCGGCATTTGCCGCTTCGGTCGCAGCGGGGCGCACGGCGCGCGGGGCGGTTCGTTGACCGCGGCGACCGTTGCACTAAAGTGACGCGAACCGGCCGGAGCCCGGCCCTGACCGGCCGCCCCGGCCCTTTGGTAAGACTCCGCGTGCGCGGCGCGGCGTATGCCTGCCGCGCCGTTATCTGAGAGGGCGCTTTGACTAGCGAGTCCCGACACGTCCCGGTGATGCTCCAGCGGTGCCTGGACCTGTTGGCCCCGGCACTGGAGAGGCCCGGGGCCGTCGTCGTCGACTGCACCCTCGGCCTCGGCGGCCACAGCGAGGCCCTGCTCACCCGGTTCCCCGAGGTCCACCTGATCGGCCTGGACCGGGACAAGGAAGCCCTGCGCCTCTCCGGAGAGCGCCTCGCGCCCTTCGGGGACCGGGCCACCCTCGTCCACGCCATCTACGCCGACCTCGCCGAGGTACTGGACAGCCTGCACATCCCCACCGTGCAGGGCATCCTCTTCGACCTCGGCGTCTCCTCCATGCAGCTCGACGAGGCCGACCGCGGCTTCGCCTACGCGCAGGACGCCCCGCTCGACATGCGGATGGACCAGACGACCGGCATCAGCGCGGCCGAGGTCCTCAACACCTACGCCCCCGGCGAGCTGGTCCGGATCCTGCGCCAGTACGGCGAGGAGAAGCAGGCCAAGCGCATCGTGTCCGCGGTGGTGCGCGAGCGGGCCAAGGAGCCCTTCACCAACAGCGCGCGCCTCGTCGAACTGATCCGCGACTCCCTGCCCCAGGCCGCGAAGCGGACCGGCGGCAACCCGGCGAAGCGCACCTTCCAGGCGCTGCGCATCGAGGTCAACGGCGAGCTGTCCGGACTGGAGAAGGCGATCCCCGCCGCCGTGGACCGCATCGCGGTCGGCGGCCGGATCGCGGTCCTCTCGTACCACTCGCTGGAGGACCGCCTCGTCAAGCAGGTCTTCGCCGCCGGCGCGACCTCGACGGCCCCGCCCGGGCTGCCGGTCGTACCGGAGAAGTACCAGCCGAAGCTGAAGCTGCTGACGCGCGGTGCGGAACTGCCGACCGAGGAGGAGATCGCGCAGAACCGGCGTGCGGCGCCGGCCCGCTGCCGCGGGGTGGAACGCATCCGGGAGGCGCGCCTGTGAAACGCCTGGGGCGGGTGCTGGGGGGACCGGTCGCCGGACAGGCGGCGCGGACCCCGTTCGTCCTGCTGGTCGTGGCGCTGCTCGGCGGCGGGCTGATCAGCCTGCTGCTGCTGAACTCGGCGCTGAACGAGGGCTCCTTCCAGCTGAGCAAGCTGAAGCGGGAGACCACCGCGCTCACGGACGAGGAACAGGCACTGCAGCGGGACGTGGACGGCTACTCGGCGCCCGACGCGCTGCAGCGCCGGGCGCACGAACTGGGTCTGGTGCCGGGGGGCAGCCCGGTCTTCATCGGCCCCGACGGCAAGGTCGCCGGGACCGCGTCGCCGGCCGCCGAGCCGCCGCCCCCGTCGCCCCCGGTGTCCGCCCCGCCGGTCCAGCCCTCCCCGGGCGCAGCCGTGCCGAGCCCGGCCGGCTCCCCGGCCCCGGCGCCTTCGGGCGCCG
>NZ_JBEXPT010000197.1:0-7331 GCF_040612195.1 Streptomyces sp. NPDC006450
GCGGAGGGGCCCGGCAGCCGCGCCGGGGCGGAGGGGCCCGGCAGCCGCGCCGGGGCGGAGGGGCCCGGCAGCCGCGCCGGGGCGGAGGGGCCCGGTTCGCCCGCCCGGCCCACCGGCCCCCGTGGCTCCGCCCTGGGCGGGGACCCGGCGGTGTCCACCGGTACCGGGACCCTGCCACCCGGTGGTGCCCGCCGGGTACGGGTCACCCAGGGAGCCCGCGTACGCCGCGGAACCGGCCGGAGTCGGGGCCGCCGGGGACGGAGCTGTAGAGGACGGAGCTGCAGAGGACGGGGCTTCCGGGAACGAGGCCGCCGGACACGGGACCGCCGAGTACGAGGCTGCCGCAGGCGAGGCCGCCGAGCGCGGGCCCCGTCCGTGCGCCCCGGACGCGGCGGGCCCGGTCAGGTGGCCGGCGAGGGCGTGCAGGACCGGGAGGTACGGCGTGGCGTCGGGGACGCGGAGCAGCGTCTCCGCGAGGAGGCGGGCGGCCCACCAGTGGGCCTCGGGGCCGGCCGGGCCGTCGAGCACGGACACGAGCCGCTCCAGCGCCGCTCCCCGTTCCCCGGGCGGCAGCAGGCGCAGGGCCTCCAGGACGGGCCCGATGCGGTGGCGGGGCACGTCCCGGCCCAGGGTCTCCAGGGCGGCGGGGAGGTCCAGGTGGGCGGCCTGCACCCAGTCGGCGAACTCCTCGTGGGCGAAGCGGTAGCCCTCGCCCGCGGGGACCAGCAGTCCCTCGGCGAGCACCGCGGAGGCCCACCCCGACCGCCAGGGGAACAGTTCCTCGAAGGAGGCCCGGTCCATCTGCCCCTGCCCCGGCCCCAGACAGCGCCGAGCGGCCTCGTGCACCTGCCCGGCCACGCGCGCGGCCAGTCGGCCCACCCCGGGCGCGTGCACCCCGGCCGTGTCCGGCCCGCCGGCGCCGACCGGGTCCGCGGCCCCTCCGGATCCACGGGGCCGCGGGAGCGCGGCCGACACCCGTACGGCGACGCGCAGGCACAGCAGGTCCAGGTGCGCGGCGAACACCTGGTCACGCGACGGACGGCCCGCGGTGACCCCGGCCGCGCGGACCTCCGCGAGCAGCCGCAGCGTGAGCGGGTGGCGGGCATCGGCGCCGGCGACCGCGTCGGCCGGGATTCCCAGCCGGGCCCCGGCCAGTGCCGCCTCCTCCGGGGCGAGGTCCCCGATCGCGACCGCGGGCGGCAGCCGCCGGGCCGGCCGGGCCGGCCTGTGGAGCATGCGGTGCGGGAAGAGCCTCCCGGCGGACTCCCAGTGTTCGGGCCGTGCGGCCACGGCGAGCCGGGCCCCGGTCGCGTCCAGCCAGGCGGCGGTCGCTCCGGTCCACGGTGCGGCCCGCGCCGCGAGCCGCGGCGGCATCTCCTCGGGCCCGTCCAGGACGACGAGCAGGGCCCGCCCGGCCGAAGCCACGAGCGAGGCCAGCGCCGACGCCGGGTCCGCTCGGGGGCCGGCGACCGACCCGCGGCCGGGGCCGGGGCGGGAGCCGGGGTTCACGGCCGCAGTCGGCCCTTCCCCCGCCGACGGCGCTCCTCCCACGGCCGCGGCCTCAGATGGGGACGGCTCCTCAGCGGGGCCCGTCCCCGGCCTCGCGGCCCCCTCCCGAACCCCCGGCCCGCTGCCCGGCACCTCCAGGATCCGGCCCGCCTGCGTCAGCGCCCGCGCCACGGCGTCGGCCAGCGAGGTGTCGTCGGCCCGCAGGTCGGCGCCGCGCAGCCAGAGGGTCGGGGCCGGGCGCGGGCCGCGGGTGCGGCGGACCGCCAGGGCGGCGAGGGCGGTCGTGCGGCCGGTGCCGGGGCGGCCGACCAGGGCGAGGACCGGGCGGTCCCCTGCGGTGAAGGCGTCGAGTTCGGCCGCGATCGCCGGGCGGTCCACCGGCTCCGGTCCCCGGGCGGCGAGGGCCGCGCCCAGGGTCGTCCCGGTGAGCTGCAGGGCCCCGGCGAGGTTCAGGTCGGCGCCGTAGCCCGGGACGGTGGCGGCGTTGCGTTCCAGCAGGGCGGCGAGGGGCCCGCCCGGATCGGCGGCGGCCGCGGCCGCGAGGGGCACGGCGAAGCCCCCGGAGCGGTGCTCCGCCCGCAGAGCGGTGCACAGGACCGCGAGCACCGCTCCGGTCCCGGCGTCCAGCACCGGGCCCCCGCAGGCCTCGCCGCCGAGCCGCAGCGCGTCGCGCCCGTCGGTCCCGATGGCCAGTTCCAGCGCGGCCGGGAGCAGGTGGGAACGGTCCGTCGCCGTATGGGTGGCCTCGGCGTGGCCGAGCACCCGCGCCTGGCGCCAGCCCCGCGCGGACAGCCGTACGTACGTCCCGGGAGCGATCACCGCCCGCGGCGCGACCGGCAGCGGCCGTACCCCGAGCCCGTCGCTCCGTACGAGCGCCAGCCCCAGCTCCGGCAGTGCGGTCACGTCCGAGGCACCCGCCAGCCAGGTCCGCTCCCCCGGCGCCGGCCCGTGCAGGGCCACCCGGGCCAGTCCGTCCACGGCCTCGTGGCTGGTGAGCACGGTCCCGCGGTCGTCCGCGACGAACCCGCTCCCCCGCGGCCGCCCGGCGAGATCGCAGATCCTGATCAGTTCCGCCGTCACCGCACCACTCCCCGCCGCGCGTGCCCCGTAGGCACGACGGTAGGCAGGTGAAGATCAGCGGGAACAGCACGCGTGGCGAAAGCGCCCCCTTACGCTCCCTCCATTCACTCCGAGCGCCTGCTCGGACGGGTGAATAAGAGGGTCCGGGTGGATAGAGACCTACCCGAGGGGGGTCGTGGAGCGGTGAGCAGCAATCCATGTGCGCTCACCGCTCCACGTCAATCGAAGACCGGCCGCGGCCTCAGACGAAGACGGCGAGCGACTTGGCCTTGCCGCCCTTGCTCTCCACGAGCCCGAGCAGCTGCCCGTCCGGCCCGTAGACCGCGACCGCCTTGCCGGGCTCGTACTCGTCCGGCATGTCGATCCGCACGCCGTTCGCGAGCAGCGACGCCCGCCGGGCGTCCAACTCCCAGCGCGGGAACGCTGCGGCCGCCGCGTCGCCGATCGGCATGACGGTCAGCTCCTCCTGGAGCTGGTCGAGCGTGCGCGCCCGGTCGATCTTGTACGGGCCCACCCGCGTGCGCCGCAGCGCCGTGAGGTGCCCGCCGACGCCGAGGTCGGCGCCGAGGTCCCGCGCGAGCGCGCGGATGTACGTACCGCTGGAGCAGACCACGGAGACGACGAGGTCGACGACCTTGGTGCCGTCCTCGGCCTCCGCCTCCCGCATGTCGTACACCTGGAACGAGGAGACGGTCACCGGGCGGGCCGGGATCTCGAAGTCCTCGCCGTCGCGGGCGCGCTTGTAGGAGCGCACGCCCTTGATCTTGATGGCGCTGACCTTGGACGGGACCTGCATGATTTCGCCGGACAGCTTGGCGATGCCCGCGTCCACGCCCTCCCGGGTGACCCCGGTGGCGTCCGTGGACGAGGTGATCTCGCCCTCGGCGTCGTCCGTCAGGGTGTCCTGGCCCAGTCGGATGGTGCCGAGGTACTCCTTCTCCGTGAGCGCGAGGTGGCCGAGGAGCTTGGTGGCCTTCTCGACGCCCAGGACCAGCACGCCCGTCGCCATCGGGTCGAGCGTGCCGGCGTGGCCGACGCGGCGGGTCTTGGCGATCCCGCGCATCTTGGCGACCACGTCGTGCGAAGTGAAACCGGACGGCTTGTCGACGATGACCAGGCCGTCCGGCGTCTTCCCTGCGTTGGTGCCCATTACGCGGATGCGTCCCCGTCTTCGTCAGAGCCGTCGGCGTCGTCGGCATCGTCCTCGTCCGGCTTCTTGTACGGGTCGGCGTCGCCGGCGTACTGAGCCCCGGAGGACACCTCCCGCACGTGGGCGTCGGAGGTCCGCGCCTTCTCGAGGAGGTCCTCGATGGTCTTGGCGTTCTCCGGGAGGGCGTCCGCCACGAAGGTCAGGGTGGGCGTGAACTTGGTTCCCGCCGCCCGGCCGACCGCGGAGCGCAGGACGCCCTTGGCGCTCTCCAGGCCCGCCGCCGCACTGGCCCGGTCCTCGTCGTCGCCGTACACCGTGTAGAAGACCGTGGCCTCCCGCAGGTCGCCGGTGACCCTGGTGTCCGTGATGGTCACGTGCGTACCGAGGCGGGGGTCCTTGACGCCGCGCTGCAGCTTCTCGGCCACCACCTCCCGGATGAGGTCCGCCAGCTTCTTCGCCCGCGCATTGTCGGCCACTGGTCCGTCTCCTTCTCAAGTCTTGCGGTCAGTCTTCATCACCGTGGAGCCGTCGTCGTACCGACAGCAGCTCCACTTCCGGACGTGCCGCGACCAGCCGCTCGCAGCGGTCCAGTACATCCGAGAGGAACCCCGTGTCCCCACTCACCAGAGCGACCCCTATGAGGGCCCTGCGGTGCAGGTCCTGGTCGCCCACTTCAGCCGCGCTCACAGAGAACTTGCGCTGGAGCTCGGCCACGATGGGCCGGACGACGGAGCGTTTCTCCTTCAGCGAGTGAACGTCGCCGAGGAGCAGATCGAAGGACAGAGTCCCCACGTACATGCAGTTCCGGATATCCCGCCGGTGCGGGTTCGGTGGCCTGCCGGCCGTCGCGCGGCAGGGTCACCAGAACCGTACACGCAACGGCCGGGGCCGATCGACGGATATTCCGCCGACCGGCCCCGGTGTGACAGCTTCCTACGACACGGTGCGAACCGCCTCGCGCTTACGCGCGGGGCTTCTCGCGCATCTCGTACGTCGCGATGACGTCGTCGATCTTGATGTCGTTGAAGGAACCGAGGTTGATACCACCCTCGAAGCCCTCGCGGATCTCGGTGACGTCGTCCTTGAAGCGGCGCAGACCGGAGATGGTGAGGTTCTCGGCGATGACCTTGCCATCGCGCAGGAGCCGCGCCTTGGTGTTGCGCTTGACCTCGCCGGAGCGGATGAGAACACCCGCGATGTTGCCCAGCTTGGACGAGCGGAAGATCTCGCGGACCTCCGCCGTACCGAGCTCGACCTCTTCGTACTCCGGCTTGAGCAGACCCTTGAGGGCCGCCTCGATCTCCTCGATGGCCTGGTAGATCACCGAGTAGTAGCGGACGTCGACACCCTCGCGGTCCGCCATCTGCGCGGCACGGCCGGCCGCACGGACGTTGTAACCGATGACGATGGCGTCGGAGCCCATCGCCAGCGAGATGTCGGACTCGGTGACCGCACCCACGCCGCGGTGCAGGACGCGGATGTCGACCTCTTCACCGACGTCGAGCTGGAGCAGCGAGGACTCGAGAGCCTCGACCGCACCGGACGCGTCGCCCTTGATGATGAGGTTGAGTTCCTGGACCAGACCGGCCTTGAGGACCGAGTCGAGGTCTTCCAGGGACACCCGGCGAACGCGCTTGGCGAAGTTGGCGTTGCGCTCTCGCGCAGCACGCTTCTCGGCGATCTGACGGGCGGTGCGGTCCTCGTCGACGACGAGGAAGTTGTCGCCGGCGCCGGGGACGTTGGTGAGACCCAGGACCAGGACGGGGGTCGACGGACCCGCTTCCTCGACGTTGTTGCCCTTGTCGTCGAGCATGGCGCGCACGCGGCCGTAGGCGTCGCCCACGACCATCGTGTCGCCGACGCGGAGGGTACCGCGCTGGACGAGGACGGTGGCAACGGCACCGCGGCCGCGGTCGAGGTGGGACTCGATCGCAATACCCTGAGCGTCCTGCTCCGGGTTGGCGCGCAGGTCGAGCGAGGCGTCGGCGGTGAGGACGACGGCCTCGAGCAGGGAGTCGATGTGCAGACCCTGCTTGGCGGAGATGTCGACGAACATCGTGTCGCCGCCGTACTCCTCGGCGACCAGACCGAACTCGGTGAGCTGACCGCGCACCTTGACCGGGTCGGCACCCTCGACGTCGATCTTGTTGACCGCGACGACGATCGGAACGCCGGCGGCCTTGGCGTGGTTGAGCGCCTCGATCGTCTGCGGCATCACGCCGTCGTTGGCCGCGACCACGAGGATCGCGATGTCGGTCGACTTGGCACCACGGGCACGCATGGCGGTGAACGCCTCGTGACCCGGGGTGTCGATGAAGGTGATCTTGCGCTCTTCACCGTTGACCTCGGTACCGACCTGGTACGCACCGATGTGCTGCGTGATGCCACCGGCCTCGCCCGCAACGACGTTCGTCTTGCGGATGGCGTCGAGCAGTCGGGTCTTACCGTGGTCGACGTGACCCATGACGGTCACGACCGGCGGACGCGGCATGAGGAATTCCTCGCCGCCCTCGTCCTCGCCGAACTCGATGTCGAAGCCCTCGAGGAGCTCGCGGTCCTCTTCCTCCGGGCTGACGATCTGAACGACGTAGTTCATCTCGCCGGCCAGCATTTCGAGGGTCTCGTCGGAGACGGACTGCGTGGCAGTGACCATCTCGCCGAGGTTCATCATCACGGCGACGAGCGACGCCGGGTTGGCGTTGATCTTCTCCGCGAAGTCGGTGAGGGACGCACCGCGCGACAGGCGAACGGTCTCGCCGTGGCCGCGGGGCAGCATCACGCCGCCGACCGACGGGGCCTGCATGGCCTCGTACTCCTGGCGACGCTGGCGCTTGGACTTGCGACCGCGACGCGCCGGACCGCCGGGACGGCCGAAGGCACCCTGCGTGCCACCACGGGCACCGGGACCACCGGGACGCCCGCCGAAGCCGGGACGACCGCCGCCACCGGCACCAGCCGGACCGCCGCCGAAGCCGCCACCACCGGGACGGGGACCGCCGAAGCCGCCACCGCCGCCGGGACGCG
Source organism: Streptomyces sp. NPDC006450 (assembly GCF_040612195.1). Taxonomy (NCBI): domain Bacteria; kingdom Bacillati; phylum Actinomycetota; class Actinomycetes; order Kitasatosporales; family Streptomycetaceae; genus Streptomyces; species Streptomyces sp. NPDC006450. The sequence goes on from NZ_JBEXPT010000197.1 coordinate 6,764, forward strand.
AGCCCGGACCGGCCGGACGACCGGCGAAGCCGCCGCCCGCGGGACGGCCGGCGCCACCGGCGCCGCCGGGACGGGGACCGCCCGCACCGGGACCACGGCCACCGGGGCCGCCACCGGGACGGGGACCGGGACCACCGGCAGCGGGACGCTGCGGCATCATGCCCGGGTTCGGACGGTTACCACCGGGGGCACCACCCGGACGCGGAGCGCCGCCCTGCGGGCGGGGCATGCCGCCCGGGGTCGGACGACCCGCACCGGCACCCTGCGGACGCGGAGCGCCGCCGGGGCCGCCCTGCGGACGGGGAGCGCCACCCTGGCGGTCACCGGCGCCGGGGGCACCGGGACGGGGAGCGCCGGCCGGACGGGGCGCCTGCGGGCGCGCCATGCCGGTGGAGCCACCAGAGGTGAAGGGGTTGTTGCCCGGACGGGGACCGGCCGGACGGGCGCCCTGCGGACGCGGTGCCTGGGAACCGGGACCGGCGGGACGCTCGGCACGCGCCGGAGCGGCGCCGGCCGGACGCGGGGCGCCGGGACGGGCGCCGGACTGGCCGCCCTGGGCCGCCGGACG
>NZ_JBEXPT010000198.1:0-7264 GCF_040612195.1 Streptomyces sp. NPDC006450
GGAGCAGGCGCGTGTAAGGCCCCGGGACCGCGCGACGGCCGGTCAGTCGGCGCAGGTCAGTCCGCGCAGGTCAGTCCGCGTAGGTCTCCCCGCGCGCGGCCTTCTCCACCAGGGAGGCGGGCGGGGTGAAGCGCTCGCCGTACTTCTCGGCCAGCTCGCGGGCCCGGGCGACGAACCCGGCCGGGCCGCCCTCGTAGCCGTTGATGTACTGGATCACGCCACCGGTCCAGGCCGGGAAGCCGATGCCCATGATGGAGCCGATGTTGGCATCGGCGTACGAGGTCAGGACCCCCTCGTCGAAGCAGCGGACGGTGTCCAGCGCCTCGGAGAAGAGCATCCGCTCCTTCATGTCGTCGAACGGGATCTCGTACCCCGGCGTGGTGAAGTGCTCGCGCAGCCCCGGCCAGATGCCGGCGCGCTTGCCCGCCTCGTCGTAGGCGTAGAACCCGCCGCCGCCGCTGCGCCCGGGGCGCCCGAACTCGTCGACCATGCGGTCGATGACGCTGTCGGCGGGGTGCTCGGCCCACTCCCGGCCCTCGGCCTCGAAGGCCTTGCGGGTCTCGTTGCGGATCTTGCGGGGCAGGGTGAGGGTCAGCTCGTCCATCAGGGAGAGCACCTTGGCCGGGTACCCGGCCTGGGCCGCGGCCTGCTCGATGGAGGCGGGCTCGATGCCCTCGCCGACCATGGCGACGCCCTCGTTGATGAACTGTCCGATGACCCGCGAGGTGAAGAACCCGCGCGAGTCGTTGACCACGATCGGGGTCTTGTTGATCTGCCGTACGAGGTCGAAGGCGCGGGCGATGGCCTCGTCGCCGGTGCGCTCGCCCTTGATGATCTCGACCAGCGGCATCTTGTCCACGGGTGAGAAGAAGTGCAGTCCGATGAAGTCGGCGGGCCGCGAAACCCCTTCCGCGAGGCCTGTGATGGGCAGCGTGGAGGTGTTGGAGCAGAGCAGCGCGTCGGGCGTGAGGAACTCCTGGATCTCCTGGAACACCTTGTGCTTGAGTGCGGTGTCCTCGAAGACGGCCTCGATGACGGCGTCGCAGCCCGCGAGGTCGGCGGGCTCGGCGGTCGGGGTGATCCGGGCGAGCAGCTCGGCGCGCTTGGCCTCGGTGGTACGGCCCCGGGACAGGGCCTTGTCGAGCAGCTTCTCGGAGTACGCCTTGCCCTTCGCGGCGGCCTCGGGGGTGACATCCTTCAGCACCACCTCGATGCCGGCGCGGGCGCAGGAGTAGGCGATGCCCGCACCCATCATCCCGGCGCCGAGGACGGCCACCTTGGCCACCTTGCGGGGGGCCACGCCCTGCGGGCGGCTGCGGCCGGCGTTGACGGCCTGGAGGTCGAAGAAGAACGCCTGGATCATGTTCTTGGCGGTCTGTCCGGTGACCAGCTCGGTGAAGTAGCGGGCCTCGATGGTCAGTGCCGTCTCGAAGTCCACCTGGGCGCCTTCGACGGCGCAGGCCAGGATGTTGCGCGGGGCCGGGTACGGGGCTCCGTTCAGCTGCTTCTTCAAGTTGGCCGGGAAGGCCGGGAGGTTGGCGGCGAACCGCGGGTTGGACGGCGTACCGCCCGGGATCTTGTAGCCGGGGACGTCCCACGGCTGCTTCGACTCCGGGTTCGCGTCGATGAAGGCGTGCGCCTTGGCGAGCATCTCCTCCGGCGTGGCGGCCAGTTCGTGCACCAGGCCGTTGTCCAGGGCGCGCTGGGGGGTGTACTGGGTCCCCTGGAGCAGCACCTTGAGCAGCGCGTCGGCGATGCCCATGAGGCGGACGGTGCGGGTGACGCCGCCGCCGGCCGGGAGCAGGCCGAGGGTGACCTCGGGCAGGCCGATCTTGGAGCCGGGCGCGTCGAGGGCCACGCGGTGGTGGGAGGCCAGGCAGATCTCGTAACCGCCGCCGAGGGCAGCGCCGTTGATGGCGGCGACCACGGGCTTGCCGAGGGTTTCGATGCGGCGCAGCGAGCGCTTGATCTCGGTGCCGGTGTCGAAGGCCAGCCGCGCGTGCTCGGGGCGCAGCCGGATCATGTCCTTCAGGTCGCCGCCCGCGAAGAAGGTCTTCTTGGCGGAGGTGAAGATGATGCCGCGGATGGAGTCCTTCTCGGCCTCGGCGCGGTCCGCGACCCGGGCGATGGAGTCCTTGAATGCCTGGTTCATCGTGTTGGCGGACTGGTCGGGGTCGTCGAGGACCAGGGTGACGACGCCGGTCTCGTCCTGTTCCCAGCGGATCGTGGTGGACTCGCTCATGGTCACTGCTTTCGTTTCGGAAGGTCCGGGGGGCAGGGGTGCAGGACGGGATTCAGAGCCGCTCGACGATGGTGGCGACGCCCATGCCACCGCCTACGCAGAGGGTGACGAGGCCGTAGCGCTTGTCCTGGCGCTCCAGTTCGTCGACGACGGTGCCGAGGATCATCGCGCCTGTGGCGCCGAGCGGGTGGCCGAGGGCGATGGCGCCGCCGTTGACGTTGACCTTGTCCAGGGAGACGCCCATGTCCTTGACGAAGCGGAGCACGACGCCGGCGAAGGCCTCGTTGATCTCGATCAGGTCGATGTCGTCGATGGTCAGGCCGGCCTTGGCGAGGGCCTTGCGGGTGGCCGGGGCGGGGCCGGTGAGCATGATGGTGGGCTCGGAGCCGGAGACGGCGGCCGAGACGATCCGCGCGCGCGGCGTCAGACCGTTGCGCTCACCCGCCTCGCGCGAGCCGATCGCGACGAGCGAGGCGCCGTCGACGATGCCGGAGGAGTTGCCCGCGTGGTGGACGTGGTCGATCTTCTCGACCCAGTGGTACTTCTGCAGGGCGACGGCGTCGAAGCCGCCGAGGTCGCCGATGTCCGCGAAGGAGGGCTTCAGCCGGGCGAGGGTGTCGGCGGTGGTGCCGGGGCGGACGAACTCGTCGTGGTCCAGGACCACGAGGCCGTTGCGGTCGGTGACCGGGACGACCGACTTGGCGAAGCGGCCGTCCTTGATGGCGGCGGCGGCCCGCTCCTGCGACAGGGAGGCGTACTCGTCCACGTCGCGCCGGGAGAATCCCTCGATCGTGGCGATCAGGTCGGCGCCGATGCCCTGCGGGACGAAGTCGGTGTCCCAGCCGGTCATGGGGTCGTTGAACCAGGCTCCGCCGTCCGAGGCCATCGGGACGCGGGACATGGACTCCACGCCGCCCGCGAGGACGAGGTCCTCCCAGCCGGAGCGGACCTTCGCGGCGGCCATGTTGACGGCTTCCAGGCCGGAGGCGCAGAAGCGGTTCTCCTGGACGCCGGCAACGGTGTCGGGCAGCCCGGCGGCGATCGCCGCGATGCGGGCGATGTCGGAGCCCTGGTCGCCGACCGGGCTGACGACGCCGAGCACGATGTCGTCGATGGTGGCGGGGTCCAGGCCGGGGTTGCGCTCGCGCAGGGCGTGGATGAGGCCGACGACCAGGTCGATCGGCTTGGTGCCGTGCAGGGAGCCATTGGCCTTGCCGCGGCCGCGCGGCGTGCGGATCGCGTCGTATACGTACGCTTCGGTGCTCACTGGTCAAGCCTTTCGGGGGTGCGGAGGCGTGGGGAGGGTCAAGGGAGGCAGGCGGGAGGTCAGGCCAGCAGGGAACGCCCGATGATCTCCTTCATGATCTCGGTCGTGCCGCCGTAGATGGTCTGGATGCGACCGTCGGTGAAGGCCCGCGCGACCCGGTACTCGGTCATGTATCCGTATCCGCCGTGCAGTTGCAGGCAGCGGTCGGCGACCCGCTTCTGGAGTTCGGTGGCCCACCACTTCGCCATCGAGGCGTGGACGTGGTCCAGTTCCCCGTTGGCGTGGTCGGTGATGCAGCGGTCGAGGAAGGTACGGGTGACCGCGCACTCGGTGGCCATCTCCGCGATCTCGAAGCGGATGTGCTGGAGCTTGGAGAGCGGCCGCCCGAAGGCCTCGCGCTCCTTCACGTACTGCGTGGTGATCTCCAGCAGGTACTCGGCGGCGGCGATGCCGGCCATCGCGATGCCCATCCGCTCCTGCGCGAGGTTGGTCATCAGGTGGACGAAGGCGCCGTTCAGCTCGCCCAGCAGGTTCTCCTTGGGGACGCGCACGTCGTTGAAGAACAGCTCGGCGGTGTCCTGTGCCTTCTGGCCGATCTTGTCGAGGTTGCGGCCGCGCTCGAAGCCCTCCGTACCGCGCTCCACGACCAGCAGCGACATCCCGTGGGCCCCGCCCTCGGGGGTGGTCTTCGCGACCACGATCACCAGGTCGGCGAGGATGCCGTTGGAGATGAAGGTCTTGGAGCCGTTGAGCACCCAGTGGTCGCCCGCGTCCTCGGCGGTGGTCCGGATGCCCTGGAGGTCGGAGCCCGCGCCCGGCTCGGTCATCGCGATGGCCGTGATGATCTCGCCGGAGCAGAAGCCGGGCAGCCAGCGGCGCTTCTGCTCCTGCGTGGCCAGGGAGGTCAGGTAGGGCCCGATGATGTCGTTGTGCAGGCCGATCGCGAGTCCGGCGGCGCCCGCCCGGGTGAACTCCTCGGCGATCACGGCCGCGTACCGGAAGTCGGTGTTCCCGCCTCCCCCGTACTCCTCCGGGACGGCCAGGCCCAGCAGCCCCTGGCGGCCCGCGGCCCGCCAGGCCTCGCGGCTGACGATTCCGTCCTTCTCCCACTGCTCGTAGTGCGGCAGCACCTCCTTGGCGAGGAAGGTGCGGACGGTCTCGCGGAACGCCTCGTGGTCGGCGTCGAAGAGCTGGCGTTTCATGGGGAGGGCCTCCTGGGGATGTCTTGTCGATCGGGCCGGATCGGGGAGCGGCGTCTGGTGCCGTGCGTCGCACGGCGGAGGAGGGAGTCGACGCGGAGCGCCGGCGAACGACGACAACGCGGCGAGGCGCGGTGCCGGACGCCGCGAGCCCGGCCCGATCGGGCGGACACCCCCTAGAGCCAGTTCTTGACGGTGTCGATGAGCCGGGCCGGATCGGGGCCCACGGGCGTGACGTTGAGCATGGTCACCCCGGCGGCCCGGAAGGCCTCGACCCGCTCGCGTACGTAGCCCTCGGGCCCGCACAGCGTGGTGAGTTTGCACAGCTCGTCCGGTACGGCGGCAGCGGCATCGCGCTTGCGGCCGGCGAGGTACAGCTCCTGGATCCTGCGCGCCTCCTCGCCGTATCCGTAGGCGACGGCCAGGTCGTTGTAGAAGTTCTTGCCGACCGCGCCCATGCCGCCGACGTACAGGGCGATCTGCGGCCGTGCGAGGTCCCGCAGCGCCGCCGCGTCCTCGCCGATCGCGAGCAGTCCGCCCGCCACCGTCCGCAGCGGGCCGAGTTCCGGCGCGCGCCGGGCCGCGCCCTCGGCGAGCGCGCTCCCCCATACGGCGCCGGCCTTCTCCGGCACGAAGAGGGTCGGCAGCCAGCCGTCGGCGATCTCGGCCGTCATCCTCACGTTGGCCGGTCCCAGCGAGGCCACGTAGACGGGGATGTCCGCGCGGACCGGCCGGGTCAGCATCTTCAGCGGCTTGCCGTGCCGGCCGCCCTTCTCGGGCGGCAGCGGCATGTCGGTGATGCCGTGGTGGTCGATGGTCTCGCGGCGCCAGATGCGGCGGCACAGCTCGACGGTCTCGCGGGTCCGGCCGATCGGCTTGTCGTACGGTTTCCCGTGCCAGCCCTCGACCACCTGGGGGCCCGACGCCCCGAGGCCGAGCATGGCCCGGCCGCCGGACATCGCGTCGAGGCCCGCCGCCGTCTGGGCGATGAGGGCGGGGGTGCGCGAGTACACGTTGAGGATGGCCGAGCCGATCTTCATCCGCTCGGTGCGGGCGGCCAGGTACCCCATGATCGTCGGGGCGTCGAAGCCCCAGGCCTCGGCCACCCACACCGCGTCGAGCCCGGCCGTCTCCAGCTCCGCCGCCGCGTCGGCGGCGCGGCGCGGGTCCGCGGAGTAGTCGAGCATCATCGAGAGTTCCATCAGGCGTCGGACTCCTTCCCCAGCAGCCCCGGTACGCCCCAGTCGGCCGCCACCGACTCCGTGTGCGCGCCCGGCAGCGCGGGGCCGCCCACGGCGGCGGCCGGGGTCGCGGAGAAGCGGGGCGCGGGGGCTGGCTGGGTGATCCCGGCCGCCTCGGTGAAGGTGCCGCGGGCGGCCAGGTGCGGGTGGTGCGGGGCTTCGCGCAGCGAGAGCACGGGCGCCACGCAGGCGTCGGTTCCCTCGAAGACGGCCGTCCACTCCTCGCGGGTACGGGACTTGAAGCGGGCGGCGACCGCCTCGCGGAGCTCGCCCCAGCGGGCCAGGTCCTTGCGTGCGGGGGCCTGGCCCTTGATGCCGAGGAGCTCCACGAAGGTGTCGTAGAACTGCTGCTCCAGCGCGCCGACGGCCATGTACCCGCCGTCGGAGGTCTCGTAGCTGCCGTAGAAGGGGCAGCCGCCGTCGAGAAGGTTGGCCCCGCGCCGGTCCTGCCAGCCGCCGGCCGCCATCATCCCGTGGATCATGGCGGTGAGGTGGGCCGTGCCGTCGACGATGGCCGCGTCGACGACCTGGCCCGTGCCGCCGGGGGTGCGGGCGTGCTGAAGGGCGGCGAGGACGCCGATGACGAGGTAGAGCGAGCCGCCCGCGTAGTCACCGACCAGGTTGGCGGGGACGGCCGGGGGTTCGCCCGGGTTGCCGATCATGCCGAGGGCGCCGGTGACGGCGATGTACGCGATGTCGTGCCCGGCGGTGTGGGCGAGCGGGCCGTCCTGGCCCCAGCCGGTCATCCGGCCGTAGACGAGCCGGGGATTGCGGGCGTGGCAGTCGGCCGGGCCCACGCCGAGCCGTTCGGCGACCCCGGGGCGGAAGCCCTCGATGAGCACGTCGGCGCGCTCGACCAGGTCCAGCACGCGGGCCGGGCCGTCGGCGGACTTCAGGTCGACGAGGACGGAGCGCTTGTTCCGGTTGGTGATGTCGAAGGCCGGGTTCACGGCCAGCCCGCCCCCGCCGGGCCGGTCCACCCGCACCACGTCGGCCCCCAGGTCGGCGAGGACCATGGCGGCGAACGGGCCCGGCCCGATGCCCGCCAGCTCGACGACGCGCACGCCCGCGAGCGGGCCCCCGCCGCTCCCGGGCGCGTTCCCTGTCACTGCCATCGAGCCCCCAGCATCCGGTGGCACCACTTCCGCCACTGTGTGACACAACTGATGTAACACCAGTGATGCTAGGAACCTGTTCCACTCAGCACAAGAGCAAGCGCTTAGCCGGTTGGGGTGTTTCCCCCGGCGCGGGGGGGCGGCCCCCGCCCCCGCCCCCCCCGCCCCCCCCGGCGCCCCCACGCCGGAGGGCTCTTCCG